>JBDGXT010000042.1:0-10324 GCA_039584455.1 Gemmatimonadota bacterium | reverse complement strand
CACTGGAGGACAGCTACACGGCGTTCTGGTTCGCCTGGTCGATCTACTACCGCCAGACGCGGCTGCTCAGGAAGTGAGGCGTGCCGCCGTCGGGGCGGCCGTCCTCCTGTTGGTCGCCAGCCCTGCCTTCGCGCAGTGGACCCGGGGCGCTCCCAGACGCACCTGGGTGAAGTCGGCGTTCTTCCGCCAAAACACGAGTGAGGAATTCAGCTCCACGGGCGAG
Organism: Gemmatimonadota bacterium; assembly: GCA_039584455.1. GTDB lineage: Bacteria > Gemmatimonadota > Gemmatimonadetes > Gemmatimonadales > GWC2-71-9 > WVYX01. The sequence continues at coordinate 10,101 of JBDGXT010000042.1, read as the reverse complement.
CGGCGCGAGCGCATCGATCAGGGTGTCGCCGACTCCCGGGTCCTGTTCACTGACGTCATCGTGGGCCTGCACCGCCGCCTCGACCTCTGGGTGCAGGTCCCGTACATGGACCTGCGGTTCGAAAGCGTGGTCGACACACTCCGTTCCAAGGGCATCGGTGACGTCAGGGCGTGGTTGCGATTCCAGGCGATCGCGGGCCCGTGGCCCGTGACGCTGCGCGCGGGCTTCAAGGCTCCGGTGGGGTTCAACTCGATCGACGTGCTGACGATCCCAGTGGGGGATGGACAGTGGGACCTGGAGTTCTGGGGGGAGGTCGGCCACTCCTTCTGGCCCGTCCCGGCCTACTGGGAGCTGTGGCTCGGCTACCGCGCGCGGTTCGAGAACGAGGAGTTGGTCAAGGACCCCGGCGGCGAGTACACGTTTCTCACGGAGGCGGGATGGAACCCGACCAGCTGGACCCTGGCGAAGGTCACGCTGGACGGTTTCGTGGGAAAGAACTGGGTCGTTGAGAACGTGCAGACCGGCTTCTCCCGCAGTCTCCTCACCCTGCAACTCGCGGGCGCCGTTCGCGCGGGCTTCGTGTGGCTCGAGGCCGGAGGAAGGTTCCCGCTCGCCGGGAGGAACATCACCGCAGGTGCCCAGTTGGTCCTCGCCCTGAGCTTCACCGCAGTCCCCTAGCCGGTCACCCCGAGGGCGGCACCGTCCCGCTGACCTGCGCGAGCACCGCCTGGTGCTCGTGCCGCAGCTTGGGCATCAGCTCGGTGACCGCTTCCATATCGTCGGCCTTGCCAGCGTCTTCCAGCGCCTGAAGCAGCTGCGCGAGCCCCCGCGCCATGATCGTTCCGGCGGCCGATTTGTAGGCGTGCGCCGCCTGTCGGATCTCCTCGCCATCCTTCCCCGACGCCGCAGCCTCAATAGCCTTCATCCTGCCGGGCGCGTCCTCCTGATAGACCTTGAGCATGCTCTCCACGGCGTCCTCCGCCCCGGCCTCCCGCATCATCTCCCGCAGCCCCTCGAGATCCACGGGCGCCGCCGGTGGCGGCCCGCTCACTGGCACCGAGTCGCTCAACTCCCATCCCTCGACGGCGGCGAACAGCTCGTACGGCTTGAACGGCTTGACCACAAAGCCGGTCATGCCTGCCGCATCGCAGCGCTCACGCTCCGATCCCACGACGTGCGCGGTCACGGCGACGATGGGAAGCTCTGCGAAGGCGGGATCGGAGCGAATCTCACGCGTCGCCTGGATACCGTCCATCTCCGGCATCTCTAGATCCATCAGCACGACATCGTAGTCGCCCTCGTGCACCGCGGCGACGGCCTCCGCGCCGTTGTCGACCGTCTCCACCTCGTGGCCGCGACGCCGCAGCATGGCGGCAGCGACCTCCCGGTTCACCGGGTTGTCCTCCGCCAACAGCACGCGGAGCCGCTCCCGTGTCTTGCGGATCGAGTAGCGCGTGATCAGATCCCGTCCACTCTCGGTAGCGTTACCCAACATGACGGCCGCCGCGGCCTCGAGCAGTTCGAGCCGCGACGCCGGCTTCGTAAGGTAGGCCTCGATCCCCAGCTCACGACAGCGCTGGCCGTCACCGCGCTGGCCGGCCGACGTGAGCATCATGAGCTTCGTGTCGCCAAGCTCAGGATCCTCCCGCACGACCTGAGCCAGCTCGAACCCATCCTGCCCCGGCATGTAGGCGTCGATAATGGCCAGCTCGTAGCCCTCCCCGTCGGCGAAGGCCTGCCGCATGGCGTCGAGACCCGCGCGGGCTTCGGCGGCCTCGTCCAGCTCCACGCCGGCCGGACTCAGAATCTCCTGCACCACGCGACGGTGGGTGGGGTTGTCGTCCACGACGAGCGCGCGCACGCCTTTGAGCGAGTCCAACTCTGAGGGTTCGGGCGCCCCGACCCGCTCGGCCGCCATGGGCAGCGCGATCGCGAACGTGAACTCGCTACCGTGCCCCTCCGCGCTGATGACCTCGATCTCCCCACCCATGAGACGGACCAGGCGCTGGCTGATGGCGAGCCCGAGGCCGGTTCCGCCGTACTTGCGCGCGGTCGAGACATCGGCCTGGGTGAAGTCCTCGAATACCCGCTCCAGCTTGTCGGGGGCGATGCCGACGCCCGTGTCGCTCACTGTGAACCGTGCCACCGACTTCCCCTCGCGCTCGCCGTCGAGCTCCACCAGGACCACGACCTCCCCACTCGGCGTGAACTTGATGGCGTTGCCCACGAGGTTGTTGAGCACCTGGCGCAACCGGCCCGGATCGCCGCGCACCGAATGTGGAACTTCCGGCCGGAGATCGCACGTGAGCTCAACACCCTTCGCCGAGGCGTTGACCGCGAGGAGACGCACGACGGAGGTGACCAGCGCCGGGAGGTCGAAGGTCGCCACCTCCAGCTCGACCTGTCCCGCCTCGATCTTGGAAAAGTCAAGCACGTCGTTGATCACGGCGAGGAGCGACTCTGCCGCACTGCGCGCGAGCTCGGCGGAGCGCCGCGGCTCGGCCCCAAGATCGCCGTCCAGCAACAGCTCGAGCATTCCGAGGACACCGTTCATGGGGGTGCGGATCTCGTGGCTCATGGTGGCGAGGAACGCGCTTTTCGCCTCGGCGGCACGCTCGGCCGCCTCGCGGGCCGCTTCCAGCGCTTCCCGTGCCGCCACGCGCTCGGACACGTCACGCGCGATGCCTCGTGCGCCCACGATCTCCCCGCTGGCATCGTGAACCGGGCGCGAGGCAACGCTCAGGTGGCGCGTGCGCCCCGCCACATCGCGATGCACCGTTTCGTAGTCGGTCGACTGGCCACCGCGAAGCACGTCGCGGAATGCCGCTTCGTCCCGCTCCACGTGTTCCGGATCCACCAACTCGATGAACCGCCTCCCGAGCAGCTCCCGAGGCGAGAGCCCGTAGATACGCTGGGTGGCCTGATTGAGGTACGTCCACTTACCATCACGGTCCAGCTGCCACACAAGGTCCGAGGCTTCCTCCACGAGCTCTCGGTACTGCTCTTCCGCATAACTCAAGGCACGGACCGCCCGCTTCTCCGCCGTGAGGTCATCGTAGATGAGGAGGATCGCACCAAGCGCCTCTTCACCGGCGGCAGCGGCAGATACTCGGACCGGGATAAGCGTACCGTCCTTGTGGCGTCGGTCGGTCTCCGTCACCACCGCCCGGCCGGCGCGGACCCAGTCGTCGATCAGGTCGGATCGCTCCTGCTGGTCGTGGGGCACGATGAGCTCACTCAACGGCCGTCCCACCGTCTCGGCTACCCCGTACCCGAAGAGGTCTTCGAACGCGGGATTGACGCCGAGCACACGCCCCTCTCGACTGACGGCGACGATGGCGTCGGGCGCGCTTGAAACCAACTCGTCCAGGAACGACCGATCGCGCGCCGCCACCGCCTCGCTGCGTGCCAGGCGCTGCCCCGTCGTGAGGTGTTCGCGCAGCGTGGCGTGCCCGCGACCATACAGCACCACCATCACCGTCACGTACACCGCGATGAGAACCACGGCCACGATGTGGAACCGGCTCTGGCCTACGACGAGGACCGTGACCGCGAGCGGGCCCAACAGGACGGCCGTGAACCAGTAGAAACTCCTGGCGTCGGCCAACAGGGTGACGGTGGAACCTGCGACGAGCCCGGCGAACACGACCACCAGTAGCGCCAGACCTTCCAGCGGCAACCAGCGCGCAGCGATGACCGCGCCCACGGTCCACACCACCGCGAGCAGGACGACGCTCCAGCGCACCATGGAAGTGGTGTGCTCGGGCTCGGCCCCCTGGGCCATGAGGCGACGGCCGATGAGCCCGCGGACCGCCCCCGCGGCGGCCACGAGTGCGAGCCAGGGCAGCAATACCGAGTTCGGGACGATCCCCCATGCGAGCACGGCAACCACGCCGACTAGCACGAGGTGGGCAGCTCCCGCCGTCGGCGCGTCGGTCACGAGCCGCCGGGCGAGTAGCACCAGCAACTCGCTCTCGACCAGCTTCTCGCGTACTTTTTCGCGCTGGGCCTCTTCCGGCGCCCAAGCCAGCAGCGATGCGCGCTTCCGTTTCGCCATGCCACTCCCAATCGCGGGGGCGACGCGTAAGATTCCTGCCTGGCACAAGTTACCGTTACCAGGACCGGGGGGGCGTAGCGAAGGTCACAGTGACGCACGTCACACGGCGGCTCCCCGAGCACCCTCATAGCAGCCCGCTGGAGGACAACCCGATGCGGCACCACACGATGCGAATCCCCCTCGCCGTTCTCGTCATCGCCGCCCTGGCTCATGCTCACCCGGCCGCCGCCCAGGACTCCGTTTGCACGCTCCCGGCCGCACAGCATGGGGAGGTGGTGGACGACTATCACGGAACGTCCGTTCCCGATCCCTACCGCTGGCTGGAGAACGTGGACTCCGACGACACACGCGCATGGATCGAGGCGGAGAACTGCGTGACCTTCGGCTACCTCCGCGACATTCCGGCGCGCGAGGGCATCCGCCGACGACTCACCGAGTTGTGGGACTACGCCAGGTATGGGACGCCATTCAAGGAGGGCGCCCGCTACTTCTACTACAAGAACGACGGGTTGCAGAACCAGTACGTGCTGTACAAGCAGGAGTCACTGGCCGCCGAGCCCGAGATCCTGTTCGATCCCAACACCTGGTCCGACGACGGCACCGTAGCGCTGACCAGCCTCGCGTTCACCGAAGATGGCGAGGTGGTGACCTACGGGGTCGCCACGAGCGGCTCCGACTGGCGGGAGTTCAAGGTGCGGAACGTCGTCACCGGCGAGGATTACCCCGATCACCTGCGCTGGATCAAGTTCTCGGGCGCCTCCTGGACGCACGACGGTGTCGGGTTCTTCTACAGCCGCTACCCGACCCCTGCGGACGACGACACGCTACGGTCCACCAACCTCAACCAGACGCTGTACTACCATCGCCTCGGCACCACACAGGCAGTGGACGTGCTCATGTACGAGCGCCCCGACCAGCCCGAGTGGGGCTTCAGTGGCGACGTGACCGACGACGGCCGGTATCTGGTCCTCTACGTGTGGCATGGCACCGACGAGCGGAACCGGATCTACTACCTAGATCTGGTGAATCCTGCACTCCCGCAGCTCGATGGCGACGTGGTCCAGCTGCTCGATGGCTTCGATGCCAGCTACTCGATCGTGGGCAACGACGGACCTGTCTTCTACGTGCTCACCAACAACGGCGCGCCGCGTTACCGCCTCATCGGCATCGATATCAACCACCCGGAGCCGGAGCACTGGCGCGAGATCATCCCGGAGCAGGGCGACGTGCTGGTGTCGGTGGACATCATCCACGGCTCATTCGTGGCAGAGTACATGCACGACGCCCACTCCCGCATCGCTATGTACGAGATGGACGGCCGCTACGTGCGCGATCTCGAGCTGCCCACCATCGGCAGTGTCGGCAGCATCAACGGGGAGCGCGAGGACGCCGAGATGTTCTATAGCTTCACCTCGTTCCTCTACCCCCAGACGATTTTCCGCTACGACTTCACCAGCGGCGAGACCGCGACGTTCCGGTCACCGGAGATCGACTTCGACCCGAGTGATTACGAGACCGAGCAGGTGTTCTACCCGAGCAAGGACGGGACGTCGATCCCAATGTTCATTACCCACAGAAAGGGGATTCCGCTCGACGGCTCGAACCCCACGTACCTCTACGGCTACGGCGGGTTCAACATCAGCCGCACCCCCTCCTTCTCGATCAGCAATCTGGCGTGGCTGGAGATGGGCGGGATCTATGCCTCCGCCAACCTGCGGGGCGGCGGTGAGTACGGCGAGGAGTGGCACCAGGCCGGGATGCACGAGAACAAGCAGAACGTCTTCGACGACTTCATCGCGGCGGGCGAGTACCTGATCACGGAAGGGTACACCTCTACCGAGAAGCTCTCTATCGCGGGCGGCTCGAACGGCGGTCTCCTCGTCGGTGCCGTGCTCAACCAGCGGCCCGACCTGTTCGGCGCCGCGCTGCCGGCAGTAGGCGTGATGGACATGCTGCGGTTTCACAAGTTCACGATCGGCTGGGCGTGGGTATCCGATTACGGGTCGCCCGATGACCCAGAGATGTTCCCCCACCTCTACGCGTACTCACCATACCACAACATCCGGGAGACCGACTACCCCGCGGTCATGGTGACCACCGCCGACCACGACGACCGCGTCGTCCCGGGACACTCGTTCAAGTACGCGGCGCGGCTGCAGGCCATGAACACGGGTGACCGGCCGATCCTGATCAGGATTCAAACCAAGGCAGGCCACGGCTCCGGCAAGCCGACCTCGATGGTCATCGAGGAGCAGGCGGACCGGTGGGCCTTTCTGGTGCGGAACCTCGGCATGGACACGCCGGTGCCGTGACCCCCACTCCCGCGGTTCGGTTCCTCGGTGCCGCCGGCACGGTGACGGGCTCAAAGCACCTCGTCACTGCCGGCCAGCGGCGCATTCTGCTCGACTGCGGGTTGTTTCAGGGGATGAAAAACCTGCGCCTCCGTAACTGGAACGACCCCAGGTTTGATCCGGAGGCGGTCGACGCCGTAGTCTTGAGCCACGCGCACCTGGACCACTCCGGCTACCTCCCGGTGCTGGCGCGGCGCGGCTTCCACCACCCCATCTACTGCACGTCGGCCACTGCCGACTTGCTGCGCATCGTGTTGCGGGACGCGGCCTACCTCCAGGAAGAGCAGGCCGAGCACGCAAACATGTTCGGCTACTCGAAGCATCGTCCGGCCTTGCCGCTCTTCACGCGGGAGGACGCCGATGCAGCTCTGGAGCTGGTGCAGGCCCGGCCTTACGGGGAGCCCTTCGAGGTGGCCGACGGCATCACGGTGCGTTTTCGCGTCGCCGGACACATCCTGGGATCGGCGACCGTCGAGGTGGCGTTCGACGGCGAGCAGCCCACCACCCTCCTCTACACGGGAGACCTGGGCCGTTGGGATCGTCCCATCCTCCACGATCCCGAGCTCGTCGCGCACGCCGACCACGTGCTCATGGAGTCGACCTACGGCGGACGGTTTCACGTGCGCGAGGCGGATGACGAGCTGGCTGACGCGGTCAGTGCGGCTGCCGAGCGTGGCCACGCCATACTCATTCCCGCCTTTGCCATCGGCCGCACGCAGGAGATCCTCTGGAGGCTGCGCCAGCTGGAAGATGAGCGACGTATTCCCACCCTGCCGGTGTACGTGGACAGCCCGATGGCCATCGACGTCACCGAGTTGTACCGCCGCCACACCGAGGAGCACGACCTGGATACGCAGCGGATCGCCGAAGCGGGCGACGACCCGTTGCGACCACACCAGTTCCAGCTCGCGCGGGCGCGCGAGGAATCTGTGGCGCTGAACGATCTGCGCGGCCCCCTCATCATCATTTCGGCGAGCGGCATGGCGACCGGTGGTCGCATCCTGCACCACATGAAGTTGCGGTTGCCCGATCGGCGCACGACCGTACTGCTGGTCGGCTTCCAGGCCGCGGGGACGCGAGGCCGCCAGCTCCAGGACGGCGCAAAGGAGGTACGTATTCACGGGCAGCAGATCCCCGTGCGTGCTACCGTGGAAGTCCTGCACGGCCTCTCGGCCCACGCCGATCAGAACGAGCTGCTGCGTTGGCTCAAGGGGTTTGAGAATCCGCCGAAGGGAACCTACTTGGTGCACGGTGAGCCGGAGGGGACCGCTACGCTCGCCAACGCGGTCACTGAGGAATTGGGTTGGCCGGTTCGCACCGCCGAGGACGGCGCGCACGTCGACCTGAGGGCCTAGCCGGCGCGCGGCCCACGCCACGGACCCTCCAGAAAAGGGAAAACCCCCGGCGCCCTCCCGTGCACCGGGGGTGGGGGATTTCCCTCCAAGAGTCCGGTTCAAGCGCCAGAGATTCTTGCTGACGCAGGGCTCACCGAATCTTGCACCGGATTACATGCGTGACGATCCCGATCGCCTTGCCTGCGGCCGATGCTGGAGCCCCTCAAACTCTCGGCGGCGTCGCGAACGCCGGCCCTTCCCCTCCTAGAGCATTCCCGCAGTGGTCACCCTCTCGGATGGCCAGGCGGAGACTATCCAGCCAGACATGAAGGTCCGGTGAATTCGACCTGAATGCGGCTTCACGGCTCCGTCCGGGCCGCTTGACGCCCCCTCCCGCCTGCCCTTACACTCGCTGGCATGGCCCGGTACCACCACGTTGCACCCATGGAGCAGCGCCCATGAGCTGGAATCCCGTCGTCGCGGGGGTCGACAACTCCCCGGAGGGAGCCCTGGCGGCGGCCGCGGCATGGTCGGTCGCGAAGGCGGCCGGCGCGGCGTTCCACCTGGTGCACGTGGCCCGGGAGGTGTCCCAGCTTCCCCGGGTGGCGCCTGGGGCCCTGGCCGAAGAGGAGCTCGGAGGGAAGCTCCAGCAGGCGGCCCGCGGCCGAGTGGAGGAGGCACTGCGGGGCCGGGTTCCGGCCGAGGCACTGGAGCATCTGGAGGTTCGCCAGGGCAACGTTGCGTGGGTGCTGGCGGCGGCCGTGCGCGACTACGCGGCCGAGCTCCTGGTGCTGGGAGGTAAGCGGCACGCTCCCCCCGTGCGTTGGTTCGGAGGCAGCACGGTCCACCATGCGGTGCGCACCATCGACGTCCCAATCCTGGTCACGGCGTCCGAGCGTCCGCTGTTCGGTCGCGTCATGGTGGCCGCCGATCTCTCGGAGGCGGCCATCCCCACGCTCACGACCGGGGCTCGATTCGCCGGGGTGTTCGGCGCCGAGCTCTGCGCGCTGAGCGTGGTCGAGCCCTTCCCACCCATTCCCGATGTGGCCGTCCAGGTGGACGAACAGGAACACCTGCGGCTGGCCGAGGAGGAGTTCGCCCGGATCGTGGAGGGCACACCTGGCGGGACCGAGATTCCCCGCCTGGTCAGGTGCGGCGCGCCGGGTCGCGCCATCGCCGAGGAGGCCGAGGCCTGGGGCGCCGACCTGGTCGTCGTAGGATCCCACGGCAAGGGTTGGGTGGATCGTGTGTTGCTCGGAAGCACGACGGAACGGCTGCTCAACCGACTCCCCGCGTCGGTCCTGGTGGTGCCGGTCGGCACCCGCACCGACGAGCCAAGCTGAGATAATTCACCACGTTACGTAACCACACGGAGGGGCGGCGCAGCGCAGGCCAAAGTGTTACACTTTGGCTTCTTCCCTTCGACATGAACAAGTGATTTGGAGCGTATAGGGGCGATGAAGGTGGCCGACGTGATGGTGACGGAGCTGGCGGTCGTGAACGAGGACGTCCCGCTGGCGGAAGCGGTGATGTCCCTGGCAGACGCGCACGTGCACGGGGCACCCGTGCTCGATCGGCGGGGCCGACTGGTCGGCGTGCTCTCATCCAGCGACATCCTGCTCGCCGCTGCCGAGAGCAGTGCCGCCGGGTCGGGCGAGCAGTTTCTCGCGCAGACGCTGGTACGCGACATGATGACCACCCCACCGCGCACCATCGGCCCCGACGAGGACGTGAAGGTCGCCGCGCAGAAGATGCTGGAGCTCGACATCCACCGCCTGTTCGTGGTGCGGGGCAGCGACATGCTCGGCGTGATCTCACAGAGCGACATCGTGCGTGCTCCCCCATGAGTGAACAAGACTCCGGGATGGGCAAGCACCCACGCGGCACGTTGGCCCTCGTCGGGTTGTATGGGCTGGTGTTCGTGATCGGGTGGCTGCTCTTCTTCTTCCTCGTCTATCTGCCGCGCGGCGCGGTCACGAGGTGACGTATGCACGTCGACCTCTATGAGAAGTTCTGGATGTGGGGCGCGGGAGCGATCATCGTCGTGTTCCTCGGCACGATCGGTATCGCGACCGTTTCGCAGGGACGGCTCCCCCCCAGCCACGTCGAGACCATCGATCCCACGACGGTACGCTCCGACGCGCGGTTCGCGACACCAGGGGTGACCACCAACGACGACGGCTCGGTCGAAGTCACCGTGATCGCCATGCTGTTTGCCTTTCAACCGAACGAGATCCGTGTGCCGGCCAACACGCCCGTCACCTTCCGCCTGACGAGCACCGACGTGGTCCACGGATTCCAGATCGTCGGCACCAACGGCAATACGATGATTCTCCCCGGGTACGTGAGCCAGTTCACC
>JBDGXT010000292.1:0-4350 GCA_039584455.1 Gemmatimonadota bacterium | reverse complement strand
CACACTTGCAGAGAACGCGCCTTGACACCCCTCCCCTAACTGGTGTTCTTTCAACGGCTTAACGCACCTCTCGGACAGGTGGCCGAGCGGCTGAAGGCACGCGCCTGGAGAGCGGAGCGGGTCGGCCCCAAATCACGACATCCTGTCACACTTTCCGCGGTAGACCGCACGATCTGTCACAGTTCCCCGCCCTAGACGTCACAATCCGTCACAGTTGACCGACAGCACCTCCGCAAGACGCCAGCGACCCTGGCGCGGGCGCCGAGACGCTGGAGGCTCTCGAGTTCCTGGCGCGGGTGGTGAGCCACATCCCCAACAACGGCCAAGTGCTCCAGCGCTACGACGGCGGGTCCGCCAACCGCACGCGCGGCATGCGGCGCAGGGCTGGCGCCGAGGAACCACCGCCGGTGGCGGATGCCGAGCCCGTGCCGCCCCCCTATGCTACGCCATCAGGGCATTTCACGGAGCTCTGCCGCGGAACCAAGGCCGAAGAGGGAGGGAAACGCGGTGCGTCGAGTCGAGTCCATAAGGAGGCCTGAAGAGACCCGGTTCGCTTCCCTCTCAAGCGATCACCCTGCTGACGTAGCCGGAGTGTTCGACGCACCGCGTTAGGTGCTGCCGGCCGCGTAGGCCTGAAACGGCCCAACGCGACCGGCAGCGAGCCCATGCTACGGGCAGTTGCTCGGATCGTTGTCGTTGTTCGTCGGCTGACTGGCCGGATCCGGAATGTTGGAATTCGTCTCCCGATCCGCCTGCGAGTAACGGAACCGCGCCGGGACCGTCTGGTTCGGATAGTCCCACGGCGTGATGGCCGGGAAACACGTCCGCTTCCAGTCGTTCCAGCGCTCGATCCCCAGGAGACCAGAGACGTACTTCTGGTTGATGATCTCCTCGAGCAGTGCTGCACCCGCGAGGCCATCGTTCTGCGCCCGGAGGTTCGAGAGATCGAGTGTCACGCCGTCGATCGCCCAGCGAGCCTCGTCACAATCGAGCGCAGCATCCAGGAACCCACGCGCCGCCGCGTCGCCACCGCCGGTCTGCAGCGTGGCTTCCGCGAGGATGTAGTTGGTCTCGGCGCACGTCAGGATCGGGAAGTTGAACTCCTGCGACCCGTACCCGAGGCCGCTGCACCCACCGCCCTTGTTGGGGCCGCAGGTCAGCTCCGACGCATCATCCGCCGGATCGCCCGAGGGGGTGCCCGGAGGCGAGCCGATGATCGTGCCCGCATACGTCCCCGAGGCTTCGCTGTAGTAGTACGGCAGCCGCTCGTCATTCTGATTCGCCATCAGGTTCACGCCGAACTCCCCGGCCACGATGTAGCCGGAACGGTCGCGCAGGAACTGGAACCAGAAGAACGTCTCGGTCGCCGCCGTGGTGTGCACTGCCCTCCAGTCGTCGGCGGCGTCGAGGATGCCATTGGTGGCAAACCCGATCGCGTCCGTGTAGCGCGCGTTACCCTCGACCTCCACCCAGTGGAGTTGGAACCGCGCCCTCAGCGAGTTGGCTGCCCGCCGCCACTGCACGGCGTCACCGCCGTACACGAAGTCGGCGCTCGCGGGACCGGCACCCGTACCGCTGTTCAGATCCGTAATGGCATCTGCCAGCAACGCATCCACCGCGGTGTAGATCGCCCGCTGGTCGTCCAGTGCCGCCTCGATGATCTCGGGGTTCAGCGCCTCGGAGTACGGTAGGTCGCCGAACTGCGACGCCGCCTCACCCATCATGAACGCCTCGTACACCTTGAAGATGCCGCGGTACACGATGCGATCCGCTTCGGTGGCGAGACGCTGGCCCTGTCGGATGTTGACGAGTCCACCGCCGTCGTACAGGAAGTTCATGTAATCGTCGTCGTCCCCCTCGACGATCTGGTACGTGTCGAAATTGGAGAACTGACGCTGATTCCCGGCCATCTGCTGCAACCACATGGCGATCAGCCGGCTCGACTGCCCTTCCTGCAACCGCATGAAGTTGACCGACGACCCGACCAGCAGCTGGTCGAGCGTCGCGACCGGTACGGCATTCGGGTCCTCAGTGATCGGCTGAATGAAATCACACGCCGTCAGCGAGCCCGCCAGTACGGCCACGCACAGGGCGCGGCCAGACCATCTCAGAATCGTCATGATCAATTGCCTCCTGTGCGCGCCTTAGCGGCGGAAGGTCAAGGTGAACACGAATGTGCGGGTCTGCGGGTGGTTGAAGTACTCGATCCCGCGGCCCGTCGTCTGGCCCGTCAGGTTCGACTCTGGATCGAGACCGGTGTAGTCGGTCCAGGTCACCAGGTTACGCCCCGACGCGGTGATGTCGAGCGCATTGAACCCAATGCTGTTGAGCCAGTCGGCTTCCCACGTGTACGCCAACGAGATGTCGCGCAGCTTCACGAACCCCGAGTTCTCGATGAACTGGATCCCGGGTCCCGTGAAGCCACTGCCGGGACCGTTGACGGTCCAGGTGTCCCAGTTGAGTGTGACCTGCGTACCGGCACCCGGCCCCACGCCCGCGAAGGTCGTGTCGACACCCGCACCGTGCATCGGCGCGGTCTCCTCGTGCACGCGTTATGCTGGCCACCCTGTTTGATGTCGAGCAGGCCGCTGAGCCGCAGGTTGCCGAAGAACGTGAAGGTGCTGCGCAGGCTCCCCGTCCAGTCCGGGTTCGGGTCGCCGATCACGCGCTTCTGCGGATCCTCGAGCGGCATACCCGGCGTCGAACACCCGGGATCGCCCGCGCCGCAGATGTAGAGGTCGTCTTCAGACCAGCCGGTGTAGGTGTTGTCGATATCGACACCACCCACCGTGAGGCCGCGGCCGAAGCGGATCCAGTCATTGCCCCACAGAATCGGGAAGGGTGAGCCTTGCGTAACGCGTGAGCTCGTGCCCGCAAAACCGGACAAGAAGACGCTCTCGGCACCGAGCAGGCTATCCACGTTGCTGTTGTTCGTGGCCCAGTTGGCCGTGAGGCGCCACGAGAAGTCGCGCTGCCGCACGGTCAACCAGTCGAGCGCCACCTCCCAGCCCCAGTTGCGCCAGGACGCGCCGTTTTCCGCGATCTGGGCAAAGCCCGTGCTCTGGGGAATGGGCAGGTTGAGGATCGCGGCCTTGGTCTTCGACTTGTAATACGTGACCCCGAGATTCACCGCGTTGTTGAAGAACGCCAGGTCGATGCCCGTTTCCCACTCGATCGTCCGCTCCGGCGTGATCCCCGTGTTGCCCTGGATGTTCTGGTAGATCACGCCCTCGAAGCCCTGGTACACGGTGTTCAGTCCGGCACCCGTGATCCAGCCGTCAGCCAGCCCGACGGTCGTGAAGCCACTCACGTTCGAGTAGATCGGCGGCTGCCGACCGGCCTGGCCGTACGCCCCACGCAACTTCGCGAAGTCGAGCGGCACGTACTGCGTGAAGTCCCACGCGAGGCTGGCCTTGGGATACCAGAACCGGCTCGTCTCGGCGTTACCTCACCACCGAACGTGTTCGAGCCGTCATACCGGACGCCGCCCTTGATGAACAGCTGGCCCCACAGGTCGAGCGCGAGGTCGGCGAAGTAGCCTTCCGTCCGGACCTTGGACTCGAACTCGTTGGGCGTGCGGTCGACCGTGAAGTCGAGCTGACCGGTGCCGAAGATCAGGTTCTGTGCGTCCACCTGGAAGCGCCGGAACTGCGTCTGATTGAGGTTCTGCCCGACGGTCAGGCTCCAGCCGAACATCTCACTCGGCGTGTCCTGGAACGACATCAGGATCGTCTGGTCAAACACCTTGTTCACCAGCTCGGCCCGAATCAGGTAGCCGTCGGGGAACTCCGAGGAGCTTTTCGGGAAGAGCGTCAGCCGCTGGTCGTTGGCGAAGTCCAGACCCACGAGGTAGCGAACGTCCCACCACGGGAACGGATCCCAGTCCAACTGGATGTTCCCGATGTAGCGGTCCACGGTGGCCGTGTTGGGAAGCTCGTTCGCAGCCCAGAACGGGTTGTCATAGCCGCGACCCCGCACGAGCTCCGTCGGGTTGGGATAGCGATAGGAGCGGTGCAGCCCCGTCGCCGAATCGATGTACGGCAGGTTGTTGAACTCCGGCGGCGTGCGGAGCCCACCCAGCAGCAAGCCGCTGATGTTCGAGCCCTGCTGCACCAGGTCACCATCGCTGGTCGTGTACGCGAAGTTCCCCTCGATGTTGAGGTTATCGAGGAAGTCGTGCGCGCCCTTGAGCCGCGACGTGAACCGCTTGTACTTCGAGTTCCCCTCGATAGCGCCGTCGTGGTACAGGTAGCCCAGCGAAAGGAAGTACGTGGTGCGATCCGTCCCGCCCGCGAGGCTCAGCGAGTTGTCCGAGCGGACCCCCGTGCCGAACAGCTCGTTGGCGTGGTC
>JBDGXT010000291.1:0-2698 GCA_039584455.1 Gemmatimonadota bacterium | reverse complement strand
GATCTCCGCGGCCCGGCGGATGGCGCGTAGTGCGGACTCGGGGTCGGCGGCGAGGAACGCCGTGCGATAGTCGAGGAAGTAGCGGTCGTAGGCCGTGAGGCGATCGCGTGACCCTGCCGCGATCTGAAGCACTGAGTCGGCTTCGCGCCAGTCTCGAGCGTTGAACAAGCTCAGCGATTCGTACAAGAGTGAGCGAACGAACGTAGTATCGAGTGCGTACGCACGTGCGAAGTACGGTACGGCATCGCGCCACTCGTCGGCCGTTGTCGCCTGCGTGTATCGCTCCATGCCATCGCTGAACGCACGGTATGCCTCATAGCTCGGCGGGCGACTGGCCGCTCCCACTGAGGGCGCCAATCGCTCGTCGAAGGTCACGGCCAGCAGACCGCTGATCTGATCACGCACCTCCGCGAGTGCTTGCAGGGGATTGTCGGCCGGACCGTGGACGGGTTGGACAGACCCGAGCAGGCTGCCGCGTTCCGCGTCCTGCACCTCACTCTGGATCATTACGCTGTCGCCGATCGGGTAGTACGTGCCGGTGACCACGATCCCGGCGCCAGTCTCCTCGGCGAACGCGCGTACCGCATTGCGCTCCCTGCCCTCGGCGACCCGGCCCTGCACGAACTCCCAGGCGCCCCGCGCAGAGACGAGGGGGAGCACATCGAGGTTCTCGCTGGCCATCAGGCCCTGCGTGATCCAGTCCTGGGCAATGCCACTGAGGGTGGCGAGCTCGGGGTCGCCTACCTGGTTCTCGAACGCCGCCACGGCAACGCGGTTCGGCACGAGGGTCACGCGCGGACCGCGAATCAGCTGCACGATGACGGCGACGGCGACGATCGCCGCGAGGCCTGCCAGGGCGTAGAACCTGCGTCGCTGGCGAATGGCACGGAATTGCGCCGACTTGCGCATGCCACGTGCCAGCGCCTGCCGGAACTCATGCGCCGTGGAGTGGCGATCGGCGGGCACCTTAGAAAGCGCCTTGCTGATCGCCTGCTCGACTTCCTCCGGCACCGTTTCACGAACCGCGCGCAGGTGGGGCAGCGGCTCGGCGGCCTTCCTCGCGAGCACGGCCTGTGCCGTGGGACCGGTGTACGGCGGGTCGCCGGCGAGCATCTCCCACACGCAGCAGCCCAGCGAGTAGACGTCGCTTCGGGTATCCAGGTCCGCTTCGCCGGCTCCTTGTTCCGGGCTCATGTACAGCGGCGTTCCGACGGCGACACCGGTCTCGGTAGCGGTATCCCCCCCCGCTGCGCTCACGGCGCGGGCGATCCCGAAATCGCTGATGACGGCGTGCCCTTCCTCGAGCAGCACGTTCTCCGGCTTGATGTCCCGGTGTACGACGCCATGACTGTGGGCGTACCCCAGTGCATCGGAGAGCTCGCGCGTGATCTCCCATACGTCCTCCAGCGGAAGCTGCTTCTCTCGATTCAGGCGCTGCCGCAGGGTCTCGCCCTCCACGTAGGGCATCACGTAGTAGAGCAGGCCATTGGCCTCGCCCGAGTCATGCAACGGGAGGATGTTGGGATGGGTGAGGTTCGCCGCGATCTCGATCTCGCGCAGGAAGCGGTCGCCTCCGAGGCCCTCGGCGATCTCGGGCCGCAGCACCTTGAGGGCTACGCGTCGCCGGTTCCGCAGGTCGCGCGCCAGGTACACGATGGCCCATCCGCCGTGACCGATCTCTCGCTCGACGACGTAACGGCCCTCGAGGGCCCGATTGAGGCGGTCGATGAGTTCGGGCAGCGTGCGCGGCTCCGAGAGAGGGTCGGTAGGAGGATTACAATAGGATGAGTGAGGCAGGGGCGCCAGGCGGATGCTCTAGCCGGCAGACGACGAGCGGCGTAGCTTAGCCGCTTGCCCGTACCCTGCCGAGGCTTGCCAACGCCTCGGTCGCGATGCTCACCGGAGGACAGGAGGCCAGCGATGGGGATTCACGAGCCGAACTTCAAGGTGTTCTTCGAATACAGAAGTCCTGTGCGTGCTACCTTCGAGCTCCACATGGAGGTTCCCCTCGTACCGGGCAATCCCGAAAGCCAGCCCGATGCCGTGGCTGAGGCCGAGCAATTGGTTCGTCACCTGAACGCGGGGGAATGGCTTGCTGCCGGAGAGTTGTTGGAGAGGAAGGTGGCGAAGGACGTGGGCAGGGAGGTCGTCCGCGCGGTGTTCCAGATTCGGGACAAGTACCCGAAGGAAGCCAGCTAAGAGGCTACGCTCCCCCCAGCGCCGCCGCGAACTCCCCGGCGCTCTCCTGCCGGTCTGCAGGGTCCTTCTGTAGAGCGGTCTGCATGGCGTCCTCGACGTGTTCCGGGAGATCTGGCCGGACTACCCGGAGTCGGGGCGGCCTCTCCTTCACCTGCTTGGCCATGATGGACTGGGCCGTGCGGCCGGTGAAGGGGGTCTCCCCGCTGAGCATCTCGAACACCACACTGGCCAGCGAGTAGATGTCGGTGCGGAGATCCAGCTCCGCCTTGCCTCGCGCCTGCTCGGGGCTCATGTACGCGGGAGTTCCCACCACGAGCCCGCTGGTCGAGAGGCTCTCGCCCCCGGCCCGCACCAAGGCGCGCGCCACGCCGAAGTCGCAGATGACCGCACGACCCTGATGGAACATGATGTTTTCGGGCTTCATGTCGCGGTGGATGATGCCGTGAGCGTGGGCGTGGTCGAGCCCCTGGGCGACCTGGCGGGTGAAGTCGAGGGTCTG
>JBDGXT010000290.1:0-3336 GCA_039584455.1 Gemmatimonadota bacterium | reverse complement strand
CTGTGCCGTATCGGCCACAGGGCCGATGCCCTGCTCAGGACCGCAATCGCACGCCTCAAGCTCTCGGCCCGGGCCTACCACCGAGTGCTCAAGATCGCCCGCACCATTGCCGACGTGGAGGGTGACGATGACATCCAGTCGCAGCACGTGGCCGAGGCGGTGCAGTACCGGAGCCTCGATCGGCCTGTGAGCTGAGCGGCGCGAGGCTTGGCGGCAAGAGGAACCCGCCCGACCGCCCGAACCGCGCCGGGCGGTTCGCTCGTCGGGGGCGCGCTTGACCCCGGAGGGTCGCTCGGCCACCGTTCTAGGAGAGCGAAAGGGGTGATGTGGTGATGCGTGGCGTGCCTGCGTTGGCCCTACTCGTTGCCGGCGCCATCATGGGAAGCACTCCGCACCGCGGCGAAGCGCAGCAGCCGGGTGTGGTGCTAGCCGGTACCGCGCTCGACTCAGTGCTCCAGCCTCTGCCCGATGTGATCGTGCGATTGCTCGATGTGGAGGTCGTAAGCCGCACCGACTCGGCGGGCCGCTTCCGGCTCGAGGCGATCCCGGCGGGCCACCACACGCTGAGTCTCCAGAAGCCCGGGTTCGCTCCCCAGAGCCTCGGCTTCGACCTCACCGAGGCCCAGCAAGGAGAGATCGACGTCGGGGCCATCCCCCTCCGCGCGGCCGCACCGCCGCGGCTGACCCTGCGGGGCACGCTCACCGATGCGCAGACCGGGGAGCCCGTGGCGGGGGTCGCCGTCTGGGTCAATGGAGGGCTGATCGGTGAAACCGTGGAGGATGGCTCGCTCCAGGCGACTCCCACGGAGGTGCTATGGGGCGCAAACGAGCTGGAGCTGCGCCGCATCGGGTACCTTCCGCAATCTCTGCGCTTCTGGGTGGTGGAGCCGGACGCCGAGATGATGTTCGAGGACTTCACCTTGCAGGCGCTTCCCATCCTGCTCCCCGAGGTAGTCGTCCTCGGGGAGCGCACCGTCTTGGCGTCGCCGCGGGTCGCGGGGTTCTACCGGCGTATGCGGGGCGGCTTCGGCACCTTCATCACCAAGCAAGAAGTGGAGGCGATGAACGCCACGTACCTGAGTGACGTGCTGCGCCGGGTGCCCGGCTTGATGGTGGGGCCGAGTGGCCGTCTCGGCTCGGTGAGCGTCCAGAGCATGCGCGGCCTGGGCCGCTGCGCCAGCCCGATCATCTACCTCGACGGTCACCGCATCGACAACCTTGTGCTGGACCTCGACCTGGATGCCTGGGTGCATCCCGAGGAGATCCTCGGCATCGAAGTCTACCGCGGGCCGTCTGAGCTCCCTCCTGAGTTCAACCGCGCGACCAGCGGGGGCGGCGAGATGTTGTTCGGAACGGGCTGTGGCGCCATCGTGATCTGGACGGGGTAACGCAGCAGCGCGGTGTCTTGCTGCCCAAGCCAAACGGGCCGGTGATCACCGGCCCGTTTCTCGACACAGCATGTGAGCCTCCGCCATACGGCGTGGGGAGGCGCGCCGGGTCGGTACCTACCGCAGGTCCACCAGCAGATCCTGCTGGGCGATCGCGCCCTGCTCCAGTCGGAGGATCGCCGGTTCGGCCCAGCGGTCGAGCACCGTGGCCCACACCGTGATCGGGATGTCGGGCGGGAGGCCGCAGGCCCGGTAGGACCCCTGCGTATCGGTCTTCACCTCCATGTGCGCCTGCGGGGCGTCGGGCCGGGCACCCGGCTGGGCCCACTCGAAGAACACCGTGGCGTCGGGGAGGTGAATTCCGCTGCTGCTATCCGCGACGAAGCCGACGGCGAGTCCATCGCTGGACTGATACGGGTGGTCGGGGCAGAGGCGCGCTGCGACGGCCGCTACCGGGGGGACGGAGAGGGTCACCGACGTGGCGTACCCCTTCCTGAGCGAGACATCCTTGGACGGGAGCGGCAGGTTCCATGCTCCGAAGCGGGGATGCGTGAACTCCACGGCGTAGCGCCCTTCGGGCACGTCGTAGATGCGAAACGCCCCCCGCCGATCGGTGTGGGCAACGAGATCGGTGCCGCTCAGGCGGATCGAGGCGCCGGCAAGCGGCTGCCCCGCCGTGCTGTCGAACACGGCCCCGAGCAATGTCGTGGTGAGCAGGCCGTCGAGCTGCTCGCCGCGCCGACTGAAGGTGGCGGTGACCTCCCCCCCCTCCTCCTGGATCGAGACCACCGAGTAGAGGTCGCGCGTCCCCGCGCCGCCAACGGTGCTCGAGCGACGGCGCCGCACCTGAATGACCGGCATGCGAATCCACCAGCGCCGCACGATCCAGGCGCCGGTGCGCAGCCGCTCGAATCCGACGTGGCCCCCCGCGGCACGCGGCGCCACGTCGTATTCGAGATTGGTGTAGCGGTACTCCAGGCGGCGCAGCTCGGCCGTGCCGCGGTCCAGCCACAGGACGCCGCTGACGTCGGGGAGCTCACGCTGGCTCACCGGCTCGAAGAACAGCCCCACCAACTCGGTTTGATCCTCCTCCCCGGTCTCGAGACGGAAGCAGTGGTCCTCGAGGAACGTGTCCGACAGCAGCACCTCGGCGTCGGGAGCATAGTAGTCCAGGTTCGTGCCCGCCGGCTGCACGTAGCCGCCCGCGGCCAGCTCCCCGGCGGGGAGGGAGCGGAACGGTTGCCGCGCCACGCTGATGGTCTCGTGCTGTCGTTGCGAGCGGATCTCGAGGTCACCCGGGTCGCCTTGCGTGCCTCCTCCCAGGTGGCGGCCGTGGCGCGGCCGAGTTCGGGGAGAAGGTTGCACTGCTTCTCTTCCTCCACGACGACGGCGGCCAGCTGGATCGTCTCCGCCGACACGTCCATGGCGTAACGGAGCGTGTCGCTCTGGAAGAGATGGAGTGCCGGAGAGACCTCGGTCTGATACCCGACGCGCCGCACCTCCAGCCGGTAGATGCCCGCCCGCGGTGCCCGCACGGCGAATCGGCCGTAGATGTCGCTGAGCTCGACACCGTGCCGCCTGCCGGTCGCGTCGATGAGACCCACGAGCGCCCCCGGCACGGGGCGGTCCGTGCCGGCTCCCATCAAACGGCCCTGCCGCTGTAGAGGGCCAAGAGAAGTGCGGTCACGAGGGCGGTGCTGGCGCCACGCATGATCGTGTCCTCGTCGGGAGGTGGTGGGTCAACCGTAGTCTACCCCGTCCGGGCGGGCAGTTCCACCGCCGGGAGCGGCCTCCAGGGAGCACCGCTGGCACTGGGGATGTATCATTCAGGTGCGGGCTGGTTGGGAAACCCAGGGGTGTGCTGCCACGTTCGACAAGAGGGGTAGGACACACCATGTCATCGAGACCTTTCGGGTCCGAGATCGGCGGGTTGGGGGCGTGGAAACCC
>JBDGXT010000041.1:0-9924 GCA_039584455.1 Gemmatimonadota bacterium | reverse complement strand
CAGCACGAACTCGCGTCCGTTGAGCCTCTGGCTCACACGCTCCCCCAAACTGGCGGGGTCGGCCGCTGTGATCAACCGGTCGCCCAGGGCGCCGGCGTGCCGCTCGAAGCCGGCAACGAAGTCGCCGACCACGGCCACGAGCGCCGGGTCGTCCTGCATCACCCGGTCGGCCATCGTGGCATGCTGCTCCGCAGATTCCGCCCCCAGCTCGAGCATGGTGCCGAGCACCACCACCAGGGGGCGATCACCCCGCATCGCGGCCGCGGTCTCCAGCGAGGCGGTGAGCGATAGGGGGTTGGCGTTGTAGGCGTCGTGTAGCACGACCAGGTCTCCGCTGCGCAACACCTCGCAGCGTCCCGGCGGCAGCGTCAGGTCGCCTAGCGCGGCGGCCGCGGCAGTGAGATCCACCTCCAGCAACTGTCCCACTGCCAGGGCGAGCATGGCGTTGTCGGCCTGGTGCTTCCCGACCAGCGGCAGGCGCACTGGCACCCCATCCAACGTCAACTCGACCCTGCCCTGCGCATCGACGCCCCAGTCGTCGGGGCGCACCTCGGCGGGCGCCTGTACGCCGGCCACCACCACCCGAGTCGCGACCTCGCGCGCGCGCCGTGCGAGGTCGGGTGGGATCGTGCCGACCACCGCGTCGGGCACGCCGAGCAGTAACTCGACCTTCTCGGCCAGCACCCCCTCGAGCGTGCCGAAGCCCTCCACGTGTCCCGTCGAGACGTTGGTCACCACGCCGTGGGTAGGCTCGATGACGTCGCGCAGCCGTGCGATCTCCCCGGGCACGCTCGCCCCCGCCTCTACCACGAGCGCGTCGGCGTCGTCCGGCGCGGCCAGGATCGTGAGGGGGACCCCCACCAGGTTGTTGAGGTTGCCGCGCGTGGCGTGCACGCTCCAACGGGTTCCCACGACGCGGGCCAGCATCTCCTTCGTGGCAGTCTTGCCGTTGGTGCCGGTGACCGCGACCACGGGGCCTCCGACATCACGTCGCCGCTCTCGCGCCAGCGCGCCGAGCGCGACCAGCGTGTCCTCCACCGCGAACGTCGCCAGGCCTTCCGGGACCTCCGTGCCGCGATGCACCACCGCACCGGTCGCCCCGCGCTGCACTGCCTCGGTCAGGAACGCGTGGCCGTCGTACCGCTCACCCGCCAGGGCCACGAAGAGCGTGTCGCGCTCGAGCGTGCGCGTGTCGGTCCCGATACCCGAGAAGGTGAGGGTGTGCGACGACTCCACCCCGAGCGCCTGGGCCACGCGCCCGCTGGACCAACGGGTCACGCGATCCCCCGGGCGTTCAACGCTTCACGCACGATCTCGCGCTCGTCGAAAGGCAGACGTTCGGTGCCGATGATCTGGTAGGTCTCGTGCCCCTTGCCGGCGAGCAGGAGGCAGTCGCCGTCCTGAAGCTCGGCAATAACCTGGTGGATCGCCTCGCGCCGGTCGTTGATCCGCACGTGCGGTGTGCCTTCCATCCCCTGCTCGACGTCGTCGATGATCCGGTCGGGGTCCTCGGTGCGGGGGTTGTCGGACGTCACCACCGCGAGGTCCGCCTCGCGTGCCACGACGCGCCCCATGAGAGGACGCTTGGCCCGGTCACGATCCCCACCGGCGCCAAACAGCACGACCAATCGCCCGGCCGTTACCGGCCGCAGCGCCTGCACCGCACGCTCCAGGGCATCCGGGGTGTGCGCGTAGTCGCGGAGCACGACGAATCCGGCATCCGCCAGACGCTCCATGCGACCCGGCACCTGCGGCGCGGTGGCGAGGCGGGCCCCGATTTCCTCGGGCTCGACACCCAGCGCCCATGCCGTGGCGGCCGCCGCCACCGCGTTGCTGACGTTGAAGTCTCCCATCAGTGGGGGCCGCACGGGCACCGCGGTCTCACCGAGATGCAACAGGAAGAGCGCCCCCGACGCGGCCAGGCGCACCTCGCTGGCGCCGACGTCGACGTCCGCTCCCCGACCCCACCAGATGCGGCGCAACCCCGGGCGCACCGGGAGCCCTTGCCATGCCTCGTCGTCCCGGTTGACGATCTCCGCCCCGCCCGGCACGAGGTAGGTCGAGAGCCGCAGCTTCGCCCGGCGATACGCCTCGAGGTCAGCATGATAATCCAGGTGCTCGTGCGTCAGGTTGGTGTACACCGCCCCTCGCAGCGGGAGCGTCTCGAGCCGACGTTGATCGAGGGCGTGTGACGAGGCCTCCATCACCACCCGTTCGATACCGCGATCTCGCAACGCCGCGAGCACCGCTTGCAGCTCCACCGTGCCTGGCGTGGTGAGCGTCCCATAACCTGCGAGCGGCTCGCCCGAGCCGTCGAACGCCCCCAGCGTGCCGAGCGAGCCCGCCCGCCCCTCAGCGTTCAGGAGGTGGCGCAGGATAGCCACGGTCGTGGTCTTCCCGTTGGTGCCGGTAATGGCGATCAGCTCGAGCTCGTCACCCGGCCGGCCGTACCACTCGCGCGCCACGATGCTGGCGGCCGCGCGGCCGTCCTGCACCAGGATCAGGGGAAGCTCCGCCGGCACCTCTCGCGTCACCAACGCGGCCGCGGCACCGCGGGCGGCGGCATCGGCCACGTAGGCGTGGCCGTCCTCGACCGTCCCCTCGATGGCACAGAACAGCGTGCCGGCCGTCACGCGGCGCGAGTCGTCGGCGACGCCGGTGATCGCCGGAGCGTCGCCCGGTGCACAGAGCAGCTGCCCGTGCTCCTCCAGAGCCTGCACGAGCGCCGCGAGCCGACTCACCGGCGACCACGCTCCCTGGCGGTGACCGTAACCAGCGTGCCCGGAGCCACGCGGGTGCCTGCCGGTGGGTCGGCGCGGGTGACGGTGCCCCATCCCTCGACGCGCATTCGCAGGCCCGCCCGATGCAGCGCGCGCGCCGCATCGCGGAGCGATGCGCCGGCCACATCCGGCACCGTGCTGGGGACCGTGGAGTCCTGGGACTCGCGCGGCGGCCACTCGACCACATAGGGAACGGTCCCCGCGGCAATCGCCGGGTCGGACGAGAGTGGCGCCGGGTCTACCGTGAGGCGTCCGCGATCGAGCGCCCCCGACTGCGCCGCGAGCAGTTGCTCCAGGACCTCGCGCGTGATCGGCGCCGCCGTGAGCCGGGCGTACGCCCCGCGCGGATCGTCCAATTTCACCACCATGACGATCTGTGGATCGTCAGCCGGGAAGAGTGACGCGAAGTTCGCAACGTAGGATCCGGGCACATAGCCGCCGGGGCCGGCGCGGCGCGCGGTCCCGGTCTTGCCTGCGATCTCGTAGCTCGAGAGGGCCGCCGTCTCGCCCGTGCCACCGCGGTACACGACCCCGTGCAACATCGTCCGCAGCGCCGCTGCCACCGCCGGCTGCACCACGCGGCGCACCGGCTCGGGCGCGTGCCGGTACACCGTGCGGCCCTCGGGCGTGCGGATCTCACGTACCAGGGTGGGCTGCACCAGCACCCCATCGCTGGCTACCGCCCCGTACGCCTGCGCCAGCTGCAGCACCGTCACCGCGACCTCGTACCCCATGGCCAAGCTGGCCCGCGTCGTCCCACTCCACTGATGCGGCTGCTTCAGCAGCCCCGGTGACTCAGCCGGATACTCGACGCCCGTGGGCGTGCCGAGCCCGAAGTCGCGCAGCATCGCATACTGCCGCTCTGCACTGAGCCGCTGTCCCAGCTTCACCATGCCGATATTGCTGGACTGCTCGATCACCCCGGCCACCGTGAGCCAGCCGTTGGGATGGTCGTCGTGGATCGTACGGTTGCCGAGGCGGAATTCTCCCTCCTCCGCCCACACGCTGTCGTCGGGCTCGGCGAGACCGTGAGACAGGAGGGCGCCGGCAGCGAACAGCTTTGCCGTCGAGCCGGGCTCGAACACGGCGGTGAACGCGCTCGCCACACTACGCCCCTCGGCATCGCGAGACGCCACGGCCAGGATCTCCCCGCTGCGGGGATTCAGCACCACGACGTCCCCACCCAACGCTTCGTAGCGGTCGATGCCGTCCACCAGTGCCCGCTCGACGATCTCCTGCAGCTCGGCGTCGACCGTGAGGTACACATCGTGCCCCGGCACGGGGAACGCGGACAGGCTCGACGGCGACTCGATCTGTTGTCCCTGCCGGTCGTGCACGACCACGGCCTGCCCCGGTGTGCCCGTGAGCCACTCATCCAGCACCCGCTCCAGACCGCTGGCCGGCCGACCCTCCGCGTTGGGGCGCCCCAACACGACGCTGGCGAGATCCGGGTCGGGGTAGAACCGCACCAACTCCCGCTCTGGATACACGCCGCGCAACCGCCGCAGCGGCTCGACCTGCACCGCCGTGTACGGGCCGTGGAAGTGCACCCAGGACTGCCGCAGGCGGCGCCGGACCGTGTTCACCGGGACGTCCAGCGCGCGCGCAAGCGCACCCGCGGCCTCTTCCTGATCGCGCAGCTCGTTGGGCGCCACGCCCACACGGAAGATCTCCTGCGTGAGCGCGAGAGGCACGCCGTTGCGGTCATAGATGGTGCCGCGCCGCGCCGGAAGCTCGACGCGCTCAGTCCGCTGCGCCTGCGCCGTCGCGTGATGCCGACCGCCCTCGACCAACTGCACCTGGGCAGCGCGGGCGAGCAGCACGAGTAGGGCGACTCCGAACGCCACCTGCACGACGCGCAACCGCACCTGCTCGCGGGCCACGTCCTACCGTTCTCCGGGGGTAGGAGCGGGGAGGATCACGATCTCACTGTCAGCCGGGAGCCGCAGCCCAAGCGCTTCCGCCCGGGGGACGAGCACCGCTCGGCTCTCCGCCTCACGAATGCGCCGCAACAGCTCCGCGCGCCGCGCTTCCAGCAGCGAGCGCTGGTTGCGCAGCGCATCCAACTCGCCCGAGCTCACCACGGCAGACGTCTGCCGCGCGACGACCCACGCCAGAATCGCGAGTACGAAGACGAGCCACAGCGTGACCCAGACCCGGCCTCTAGGCTGAACCATGCGACCGGAACGCGCGCAGCCTGGCGCTCCGCGCGCGTGGGTTGGTGGCGATCTCAGCAGGCGTCGGCGTCATCGGCTTCGGGGGATCGAGGCGTCCAAGAGCGCGGCCGCGGCAGATACAGACCGGGTGTGCCGGCGGACACACGCACTCTCGGGCCCACTCCCGGAACAGGTGCTTCACGATTCGGTCCTCACCCGAATGATAGCTAATCACGGCCAGCCTGCCCTCGGTCACGAGCGCATCGCGCAGCTCGGGGAGGGCCCGGCGCAGCTCTCCCAGCTCGTCGTTGACGGCGATGCGCACCGCCTGAAACAGCCGGGCAAAGGTGGAGGGCCCGGTGCGGGGGCCCAGCGCCGCCCGAATGGCGTTCACCAGGTCGTCGCTGATGGCGAAGCTCGTCTGGCGGCGGCGAACCACCGTGGCCGCCAGGCGGCGCGCACGGCGCTCGTCACCGTATTCCCGAAAGACCTCTGCCAGCTCGGCCTCCGTGAGCCGGTTCAGCAGATCCGCTGCGGTCGGGCCGTCGCGGTCCATCCGCATGTCCAGCGGGACGCCGGGCCGAAACGAGAAGCCCCGGTCGTCGGCGTCGAGCTGCTGGGAGGAGACGCCCAGGTCGAGCAGCACGAAGTCCGGGCGGAACCGGGTGACCTCGTCCAGCACCCGGGGATCCCCGAACTGTCCCGGTACCCAGTGCATCCCTGCGTCGCCCAACCGCTCACGGGCGCGGGCCAGGGCGTCGGGGTCACGGTCCACGGCCAGCACTTCGGCGCCGGCAGCCCGGAAGCGCTCCGCGTGCCCGCCATCCCCGACGGTCCCATCCACCACGCGGCGACAGCCGGCGGCCAGCTCGGCAACGACCTCCGGGAGCACGGGCAGGTGGCGCTCGTTCACGTGATTCTCCCCATAAAGCGACGGCCCCGCGAGCGATGCGCGGGGCCGAGACTGTGTTGCGACGCGAGGAATCGAGCGGGGCTGACGGGACTTGAACCCGCGGCCTCCGGTGTGACAGACCGGCACTCTAACCAAACTGAGCTACAGCCCCATACCACAGGTAGCGTGGCAATGTAGACGTACCGAGGTCCGTTTTCAAGCGCGGCTCACCCGCAGTTGTAGGCCCGCCGGAGCTGGGGCACCCGCTGCTCGAACGCCTCGAACTGTTGCAGGAACTGCTGGGATTGCGCCGGCGCAAGCTCGGCACCGATCATCAACGCCGCCTTGCCGCGGGCGATCATGTCCGCCTCCTGATCCACGAGCTCGCAGGACTGGGTCGCCGTGACCTGCTGGTCGAACTCGAAGATCTGGAACATGAGGCCGAGACCGAGGAAGAAGTTGCTCTGGACCGAGAGCCGCTCCAGCACGTCGTTTTGGATGGCCTTCTCCAGCAGCCCGATCGCGAACGGGATCTGCACGCGGCCCTGCACCAGCTCGGAGCCCATCTGGTAGTACTTCACCGCGGCGTTCATCAGCACCGCCGTATCGGCGCTCACGCCGGCCACACGCGTGGCATGGTCCAGGAAGGCAAAGCCTCTGAACATGCGATCCGTGTCGAGCGGGACCGCGGTATCGACCACCACGCCCTCAAGCAGGAACTCGGACGCCGCCAGCGCGCTCCGTACATCGGTGGAATCCATCATCAGAATGTGCTCGTACACCACCACGGTGGAGTCCCCGAGCTGCAGGCGCAGCGACTCCTCCACGAAGATCGTGTCCCCCGCGGCCGCACCCAGGACCGTGGCGTGCGCGCGCCACAGGGTGAGCGAGCCCGGCACGTTCTCCACGGCCCGGCCCGACCACTCCAATTCCGCGTTCACGTCTCCCAGCGCCTGGGCCGCGCCCAGCACCTGTTGATAGAAGATCTCGTCGTCACGCAGGCCACTGTCGGCAGCGTACTGCTGCACCAGGGCCTCCATGGCGCAATCCCACAGGCCGCCCTCGATGCAGGCGCGCGTCTTGAGCCGCAGCACCTCTAGATCTTCGGGGTTGGCTTCGATCCACTCATCGGCCAGCTCGCGGCCGCTCTCGTGCTCACCGAGCGTGATGGCCCCGGCGATGACGCCGATGCGCAGCTGCCGATCGCCCGGAACCGCGCGGCTCTGCTGCGTGAACGCGTGGAGCGCATTCAGCGAATCACCCTTCTGCTGGTACAGCCGACCCAGGCGCTCCCAGCCGCGCGTCAACAGCGAGTCGCCGGCCACCGCGCGGCGCAGATAGGAGATCTGAGAATCCGCCGGCTGCTGCAACGCCTCCGACGACACCTCCGCACACATCGCGGCCGACGGATGGTTGGGGTAGTCACGGAATACCCTGTCCGCTTCCCCGATGGCGTCCCGGAAATCTCCGTCGTCCCGCTTCTCAGAACACCGCCGCGCTCGCTCGGCGGCCTTCACCTGGGCATCCAGGGAATCGACGAGGGTCCGCGCGAAGTCCCGTGCACTCTGGCCGCCTGCGCCGTCCACCGTCATCCATCCCGACAGCCCGGATCGGCCAATATCCACCATGCGGAACCGGCCCATCGGTCTGGATTCGTCGCGCCAGAAAGAGCCGACGATGTACGCGTCCGCCCGCAGCGCCCGTGCCAACCGGTCCGCGTCCGCCGCACCCAGCACGGCGTTGCAGGTGTACGCCGACTCCTGCAACACCCGGCACACCTGCTCCGTGCCGACGGTGACCACGTCATTGCGGAACTTGGACTCCATCCGCTCGCGCACTTCCTCGGCCAGCGCCGCGACGTACCCCCCGTCATCGGGGTCCGCAGGCTGCGGCACCAGGAACAGCACGCGCTCTTCCGGCCCCTCGCGGGAACCGAACTGTGCGCTCGCACTGGTCGGCGTGGCGATCCAGGCCAGGCTCACGCCGGCCACCGCCAGGATTGTCCGAACGATCATTGGTGTCCACCGCACCACTAGCGCCCTCCGGTTCTGGCGGCCCGGGTCCCCACCCGAGCCACGTCAATCATCCGACGACATGGGCGAAGAGGGATTCGAACCCCCGACTTCCTGCTTGTAAGGCAGGCGCTCTCGACCCCTGAGCTATTCGCCCCCAACGCGGTCGCCTAGAGCGCCAGCCCGAGTGGAAACAGGACGCAGTAACCCAGCACCAACAGGACCGGGGCTACCGTGGTCGACCCTCGCGCGAGCAGCGCGTAGCCAACCGTGATGGAGGCCAGAGCGCCGGTCAAGAGCACCAGGTTCCGCCGGCGGAACCGCAACCGCGCGGGCGACCCTATTCTACCTAACATAGACCCTCAGGCTAACCGCAGGTTCCGAAGCCGTCAAGCATTCGGGTTCCACTGATCTTCGGGCACAAACCACCCATTTTCAAGGGCTTGGCGGCGGTCACGATCCCGCCTCCGACGCCGCGCCCAGAGCACTATGAGCATCACGGCGACGAACGTCCAGAACACCGTCACCGAGCTGAAAATCAACAGCCAACCGTAGCGTTTGCGCAGGTCGCGGCGCCACATCTCCTCGAACTGGCCGAGCGTCACTTGGTACGTGGAGCGCAGCGCTCGGTCGAAGTCCGGCGTGCCTCGCAATGTGGTGATGAGCGGCTCGAGACCCCGATCCCCACCCAACCGCTCCAACAGCCGCACGGCCGTGGTCGCCAGGGCGTACGACGCCCCCGCTTCCACCGCCCCACCCTCCCGAATGTGACGGTCGAGATTCCCCAGGGTCGGTACCACCCCGCGCAGCACGATCCAGTTCACGCGCAGCACGTCGCCCTGGTCCCACTCCCCGGCGGCACTCGCCGCGTAGCCCTCGTCGAACCAGCGGGGCACGCGCCGCACCACGCTGTGCAAGGCGAGATGCGCCAGCTCGTGCCGCAACAGCCGGTGCTGGTCTCGACCCGCCTGCAGCACGATGGTGCGAGTCCCCGGGAAGGCCGCTGCCGCCCCCCACTCGGGCACACGTCCCGCGGTGAGCGAGTCGAAATGTGCATCGCTGGGCGCCACGATGAGACGGATGCGTCGGGGTGGTGGGTCCGGAATGCCCGGCCAGGGCCCGGCGCGGTCGGCGGACTCGGCGAGGGCAATCGCCGTGGCCTCGTCGGACCAATACACGGCGGTCACGCGACCCACGTGTACCAGGGAGGGCTCTTGCGGTACCGCGAACAGGAAGAAAAGGGCGGCTAGCGTGGCGGCTCCTGGCCTTGTGCGACCAGGTCCAGGGTCTCCTTGCAGCGCTTGCCCCACGGATTGAACTTGTTGGCCTGATACCCCTCCTCCCACGTCTGGCGCGCCGCATCTTGATCGCCGGCGTACCACTGCGAGCGCCCCAACTCGTAGTAGGCTTCGATGAGATTCGGCCCGAGCTTCAGGGTCTTGCCAAAGAACGTCTGCGCGTCCTCGAACATCTCGCGCTCCAGGTACACGAGCCCGAGATAGAAGTGAGCGTACAGCGTGGCCTTCCGGTCGTTGTCCAGGCGAATCGCCTTAGAGAGATGCTCGATGGCCTCGCCGAAGATCTGCTTCTTGAGGCAGATGTACCCCACGTTAATCCGGGCCAGCGAGTTCGCCGGCTCCTTGGCGAGCACCATCTGGAAGGTGCCCATGGCCGAGTCGTAGTCCTCGTTGAGCATCTGCGCCCAGCCGAGGAGCGACTGCGCTTGGACATCACCGGGAGAGAGCTGCAGCGCCTTAGTCAGCGACTGGATCGCCCCGCCATAGTCGCCCAGCGAGATGAGGCTCCACCCCTTCTCGATGAACGTGGTGGCCCCAAGGTGGTCCTGTACCACGGGCACCGTCCCCGTGAACTGCGGGGCCTGGTCTCCGCTCTGGCTCTGGGCGAGTTCCTTGTACTTGTCCACCAGCACGCGGATGCTCTCCTTGAGCGTGCTGAGCTCGGAGATCACTTGATCCACCGTCTTGAACAGCGTGATGATCTCCGCTTTCAGATCTTCGCGCTCCTCGCCACCGGGAGAGGCGTCGAGGCGGCGGGCGATGGAATCGTACTCGCCGCGCAGCGAG
>JBDGXT010000040.1:0-16314 GCA_039584455.1 Gemmatimonadota bacterium | reverse complement strand
GCAGGCGACGACCACCTCGCCGGGCTCGACTTCGTGCCGCAGCATCGCGAGCGCGACGTACTGTCCCCAGTGCTCCAACCACGCCGCGCTGCTCACGCGACCCACGGTCTTGCCACCGTGGATCACGTCCGAGGTCTCGAGGTCGGGATCTTCCTCGAACACGAGGCCGGCCAGCTTCCAGTTGGCGTGGCCGCGGAAGTGGAGTCGGGCCACGGTTTCCTGGCCGGTGTAGCACCCTTTGGTGTACGACACCCCGTCGATCTCGTCGTAGCGCACCTCCTGTGGCAGGGTACGCTCGCCGATCTCCGCGCCGAGGCGCGGCCAGCCTGCCAGCAGACGCGCCAGCTCCAGCGCCGCCGCGTGCACGGGGAGCACGCCGGCCCGCTCGAGCGCGTCGAGGAACGCTCCGGTATCGGGTCGCTTGCAGGTGAGTTGCAGCGCGAACGGCATGCCGAGGCTGGGTACCGCGGCAACGTAGCTGGCGTCGCCCATGGTCCCGGTGGCCATGCACCCCGGGTCGGGAACGACGACCCCCGCCTGCTCGGCACTCGCGACCGCTGCCGGCCCCGCCAGTCGCAAGACCGATACCTTCTCGGTCAGATCCTGGGTGCGCGCCAGGCGCGGCGGCAGGAGGCGGCCGAATTGCGCCATGAGGGTCTCTCGAGCTGCGCCGGGGGCGAAGATCGTCAAGTCCCCATCCTCGCGTGCCACCCACATGTCGGAGATGATCATCCCCTTCGGCGTGAGTACGGCGCCGTACACGAAGCCGAGCTTGCCGCACGCTTCGAGCTCGTTGGTGAGGAGCCCCTGCATGCATTGCAGCGCACCCGAGCCGGTCATGCCGATGACCGCGGCGTCGGCTTCGGCCACCGCCGCCCCGTCCGTCACGGCATCGGCATGTGCGGCCGGCACGTCGTCGCGCCCGACGACGAACACGCCGCTCGCCTCCTGCCTGCCCAGCGCGTCACTCGCCATAGTACCCCGCTCGGCGATAGGACCAATCCAGTAGCTCCACCGGGTGCACCACCGGGATGCGTTCGCCTGCGGCCAGCAGCCCGGCGCCGATCTGCATGGCGCATCCCGGGTTGCCGGTGGCCACCACGTCGGGCTGCGCGCGGCGGATCGCTTCGACCTTGTATCCCAGCACCTGACGCGAGAGGCCGGGCTGCGCGAGCGAGTAACTCCCCGCGCTCCCGCAGCAGAGCTCGGCACCGACGTGCGACACGTGCTCCAACCCGTGCACGGCATCCAGCAGCTTGCGGGGCTCGTGCGCGATCCCCTGCGCGTGGAGCAGATGACACGGGGGATCGTAGGCCACCTTGAGGGAGAGCGGTGCCCCCTTACGCGGCCCCCGCTCGGCAAGCAGCTCGCTTACGTCGCGCGTCCGGGCGGTCACCCGGCGCGCGTCCGTCTCCATGGGGTCACCTGCGAGAAGGCGGCCATACTCCTTGAGCATCGCGCCGCACCCCGCGGCATCGACGGCGATGAGCGCGTCGTCGGGCAGCTCGGCGAGGGCGCGCACGTTCTGCCGCGCGAGCTGTACCGCGTCGTCGTGCTGGCCGGCGTGGGCGTGCAGGGCTCCGCAGCATCCCTGTCCCGGTACTTCGATGACCTCGTACCCGTTGGCCTGTAGCACGCGGACCGTCGCGCGATGCACGTGGCCGAACAGGCCGTCCTGCACGCAGCCGGCGAAGACGACGACCTTCCGGGGTGGTAGGGAGTCCGCGGGCGGTGCCTCGGGGTTCCACTGCCACGCGTCCATCTGCACGTCGAGCTGACGCGGCCGCGTGGCGGCAAGCATGCCGAACGCCATGCCAAACCGCGACGACCCGGCGAGCCAGCGTGCCAGCGGCCGCATGGCGCGGGCGAGCGGGAAGATCAGGTGGCCCAGGCTACGCTCGGCCATCACGCTGTGCACGGCGCGCACCGAGAGGGGAATGGGTCGCTCGTCGGCCAGGCGGCGGCGCGTGGCCTCCAGGGCCGGTGCGTAGCTCACGCCTGACGGGCACACCGGCTCGCAGGCGCGGCACCCGAGACAGCGGTCCAGGTGGGTTTGCAGCTGCGGGTCCCGCGTTTCGAGCCGCCCGCCTGCCAGGCCCCGGATCAGGGCGATGCGGCCGCGCGGGCTGTCTGCCTCGTCGCCGGTGACGAGATAGGTGGGGCACGCCTGGAGACAGAACCCGCAATGCACGCACGGCTCCAGCCCGGCGGCCAGCGTCGCGCCCGTCACGCGTCACCCACCGGGACTACGAGCACGCCGGCCGGGTCGAACGTGTGGCGCAGGGCCGAGACCAGCCGGCCGACGCTTTCGCGGTAGGCGCCGAAGTGACCCACCTGGGAGCGCACCTCCCACGGTGCCCGCTCGAGCGTGAGCGGCATCTCCTGCTGCGCAGCCGCACGGCGCAGCAGCTTGAGACGGTCCACCGCCGCATCGCCGCTCCACCGGACGATGCCGGCTCCCACGCCCACCGACATCCACCCCTCCTGGAGGTGATGCTCCACCAGGTCAAGCGCGTCGTCCAACGATGTCGGGACGGCGCCGAGCCGCAGGGTGGTGCTGCCCAGCGTGGCGCCGGCCAACGCCTCGGGCCAGAGACGCGCCGCCTCCTGGACGGGCAGCTCGCGGAGCGGCATCGGGACCGCGCCGCTTGCGGCGATGCGGGCCGCGTCGACCTCCGGGTCGGTGCCCACGAGCCGCACGGCCAGCATCCAGTCGCTCGCGCGGGTCGCCCGTGGCGAGAGGACCTCGAGCGCGGCGGGAGTCGTGCCGGTCTCCAGGATCGTCAGGGCGGCCGTGAGCAGCGCATCCCGCTGCCCGGAGCCGACCAGGGTGAGGTCGGCGCGCGGCACGGCGCGCAATCTGAGCGTGACCGACGTGAGAACGCCGAACGCGCCGAAGCTCCCCGCGGCCAGCTTCGTGAGATCGAACCCCGCCACGTTCTTCACCACGCGCCCACCCGCGCGGACCACGCGCCCGTCACCCGACACCAGCGTGACGCCCAGGAGATGGTCGCGCACGTTGCCGAAGCCGGCCCGCAGGGGACCGGCCGTTCCGGTGGCCACCACCGAGCCGGTCGAGCGGCCCGAGCCGGGAGGATCGATCGCCGTCCACGCACCGTGGTCGGCGAGCGCACGCCGCAGGTCGCCCCACACCACGCCGGCCTGGACGGTGGCCACCAGATCGGGTGCGTCGAGGTGCGGGATCTCGGTCAGCTGCGCGGTGGTGAGCGCGAGGTCGGCGAGGGCGTCGGGAGGCATCCACCCGGCGGTGCCCTCGATGCGCACCCGCCACCCCTCGGACGCCGCCGTTCCCAGGATGAGCGCGACCGCGTCCTCCGAGCGCGGCGCCACGCGAGGCAGCCCGCCGGCGTCGGTCTCGATGGCCGCGCCGTCGCCCACGAGCGATCTGAGCCGTCGCACGATGGTGAGGTCGGCTTCGGCCATCACGCACCCCCTCCGGCCACTGCGGCGGCGACGGGCGCGGCGTCACCGGAGGACCGCCTCCGCGCCCGGGTCGTGTGCCACTCACGACAGGCATGGACGGGGATCACCTTGCCGGGATTGGCGATCTCATCGGGATCGAACACCAGGTGCACCGCCCGCATGGCGCCAAGGGTGTCGCCGTCGAAGATGAGCGGCATGTAGCGCAGCTTGTCGGCGCCCACGCCGTGCTCACCGGTGATGGTGCCGCCCGCCGCGACGCACACCTCGAGGATCTCCGCCGACGCCCGCTCCACCCGCTCCAGCTCGTCTGCGTCGCGGCTGTCGAAGGCAATATTCGGATGCAGATTGCCGTCGCCCGCGTGGAACACGTTGGCCACGCGGATCCCGTAGTTCGTGGCAATGCGGTCCACCTGTTCGAGCACGGCGGGGAGGGCCGAGCGCGGCACCACCGTGTCCTGCACGAACAGGTCGCGGTTCAGCCGGCCCAGGGCCCCGAACGCCTTCTTGCGCCCCTGCCACAAGCGCGCCCGCTCCGCATCGTCGCTCGCGACCTGTACGGTGCGGGCCCCGCTCTCCCGCAGGATGCGCTCCACCTCGGCGCCCCCCGCCAGCACGACGTCGTCGGTGGCACCGTCCAGCTCTACCAGCAGCACGGCTGCCGCGTCGGTGGGGTAGCCCGCCGCGTAGATCGAGGCCTCGACCGCCGCGATGCAGTTGCGGTCGATCATCTCGAGGGCGGCAGGCAAGATCCCGGCCGCGATGATCGCCGAGACCGCCTCCCCTGCGGTGCGCAGCGCCTCGTAATCGGCCAGGAAGGTGCGCACGGCCTTGGGAAGCGGCGTGAGACGTACGGTGATCCGCGTCGCGATCCCGAACATCCCCTCGCTGCCCACGAACAGCCCCACCAGGTCGGGTCCCCACGGCTCACCGTGCCTCGAACCGAGCGTCGCGACACTGCCGTCGGGTAGCACGACCTCGAGCTCGAGAATGTGATTGGTCGTGACGCCGTACTTCAGGCAGTGGGGGCCGCCGGCGTTCTCCGCCACGTTCCCGCCGATGGTGCACACGGTCTGGCTCGAGGGGTCGGGAGCGTAGTACAACCCGTGCGGCTCCGTCGCAGCCGTGAGGCGCGTGTTCACCACGCCGGGCTCCACCACGGCGAGGCGATTCGCCGGATCGACTTCCAGGATGCGCGTGAGCCGCGTGAGCGAAATGAGCACGGCGTCGGCATCGGCGAGCGCTCCGCCCGACAGACCGGTGCCCGCTCCGCGGGCCACGAACGGGACCCTGTGGTGCGCCAGGAGCTGCACCACCCGCACGACCTCGTCCCGCGTGGACGGGAGCACCACCGCGCCGGGCGGGCTGTGGTGGGTCGGCAGCCCGTCACTGGCGTACGTGTCGAGCTCCGCGCGGGCGGTGCGGACCCAGCCGTCGCCGACGATACCGGCGAGGGCGCCGGTGAGGTGCGCGGCGATGCCCATGCTACTCCCGGAGGTCCATGTCGCCGCGGTCGCGCTTCCCGTTTCCCTTCGTCCGCCGCTGCATGGCGGCGCGCTTCTTCACCTCTCGTTGCAGTCGGCCGAGCGTCGTGGCGAGACGCCGCAGCCGGTCGCTCACCGAGCGCAGCTCGAGCAACCCCTGCTTCTCCCGGGGCTCGATGTCGAGGGCGGCGGCCACGTGGAAGGAGAGTTGCGAGGGATCCTCCGGCAACTCCACGCGCGTCTCCGGTAGCTGGGTCAGCTCGCTCACGGCCTGGGCAAAGGTCTCGAATGCTGCGCGCACCCCGGCGGCGCGCTCCGCCACCTCGTCGCGGTCCCACGGTTCGTCGGTGAACGGCTCCACCACGGCCACGCGATAGAGGCGATCGGTCTCGACGAACTCCCGCAGGAGGAACCGCTCCTGCCCGAGGGACATGATGTTGTAGCGGCCGTCCGGCAGCGGCTGCACGCTCTCGACGTGAGCGCTACATCCGACGGCGCCCGGCGATGGCGACGGATCGGTGTAGGGTGTGGCGCGCACGTACGCCAAGCCGAAGCACCCGTCCCCCTCCTGGCAATCGCTCAACATCTGCCGGTAGCGCGGCTCGAAGATGTGGAGCGGCTGAAGCGTACCCGGAAACAGTACGAGGGGGAGAGGGAAGATCGGGAGGGTGCGGCTATGCATTGGTCTAAGGTACACCTGCTGCGAGGGGCCCGGCTAAGTGGGTGGTCTCCGCCGAGGCGACGTGACTCGACCGTGAGTGGTGGCGGAGTGAGGCCGGGGTGCTACCGGAGCGAACCTCGCGAGCACTGGCCGAGACGCACACATACAAGAGCGGCCGGCTCACGCCGACCACTCTGGAGGGAACCAACGGTACTGCTGGGATCTACGCTGCTATCCAAAAGCCCTTGAGGGCCTCACCGTGGGGGCTCTCCCGCAGCTTCTCGAAGGCGCGCTCACGGATCTGGCGGATGCGCTCCCGGGTGACCCCCAGGATCTCGCCGATCTTCTCGAGCGTCATGCCTTCGGAGCCCTCTTCGAGACCGTAGTACAGGTAGAGGATCTTCCGCTCACGCGGTGTCAGGTACTTTTCGAACACGTCGTCGATGAACTCCCGCATCAGCCGCCCGTCGGTGTGCTCCTCGATCTCGCCGCCCTCCTGGCCGGCAAAGCGCTCACCGAAGGTGGCCGCGTCCTTGTCGCTGCGGTCGATGGGCGCGTCGAGCGACATCTCGGCGGCCGTCATGCGGCGCGCGTTGCGCACGTTCTCGACGTTGTCGTTCAGCGCCTTCGCAATTTCCTCATCCGTGGGCTCCCGACCGAGCTCCTGCGACAGGTAGGTCTCGGTGCGGGCCATCCGGATGAGGTGACTGTTCTGGTTGAGCGGGATCCGCACGCTGCGGGTCTGCTCCGCCAGGGCCTTGAGCACGGCCTGGCGCACCCACCACACGGCGGACCGCCTTGAGCAACCCCTCGTTTCCGATGGCCACCAGCTCGGCCAGATCCAGCCCGTGCCCCTGGTACTTCTTCACGTAGGAGATCACGAACCGGAGGTTCGCCGTCACGAGACGCTCCGCGCAGTCCTCGTCGCCGGCGCGAGCCCGACGGGCGAGGCGACGCTCCTCCTCCGCGGATCCGATCAGGGGAAGCTTCTGGATGTCCTGCAGGTATTGGTCAAATGCGCCCGAAACGGGGGTGCGAAAGAAACCCTTCGACTTCGAGGTGCGCAGTTGGGTCATATACTCCCCAAGAGTCCGTGAGGTTGGGAGAGGACGAAGGTTCGGAAACCCCGCCAAAATGACCGATGTGGGGCGCGCCCAATGTAAGAAACGCGGGGCGGAGCGTCAAGAAAATCACGTTTTCCACATCACAAATCGTTCTACCGCAGCACGTTCCGGAATTTCTCCACTTGGGCCCTTTGTGGAAGGAATGTTCCCGGCTGTGGGCGGAACGCGTAAGTCCTTATGTGGAAAACGCTTATGTGGTGTTGGAATGTGCTCGATCTGTGGACAACACGTTGAAGGATGGTGAGTTACGCGATCCGGTCGAAAATCGCGCTCACCGCCCGTTCGGGAGCCTCGATCGTCCACTCGCCGTCCTCTCCGCAGGCCATCTCTCCGAGCCGACTGGGGAGTGCAAACCTGACAGTCCCGCCGCGGACCTTCTTGTCCTGCTGCATGGCCTCCATCATGCGCTCGCGATCCACATCGCTGGGTGCCGTTGTCGGCAGGTGGAACGCTTCGACCGCGCTCCGGACCGCCTGGGCGGTTCCCTCCCGGCTGACCCCGATCTCCTCGCCCAGCTCGGCCTCCGCCACCATGCCGATCGCCACCGCCTCGCCGTGGAGCAGCTCATACCCGAAGCTGGCCTCGAGGGCGTGGGCGATGGTGTGGCCGAAATTGAGGATGGCGCGCTTGCCGCGCTCGCGCTCATCCTCCCCCACCACGCCTGCCTTGATCTCGACACTGCGTCGCACCACTTCGAACAGGGCCGCGAGGTCGCGCTGCCGGATCGCCTCGTGGCGCTCCGCGGTCTGGGTGAAGTAGGCGGCGTCGGCAATGACACCGTGCTTGAGGGCCTCCGCCATCCCCGCGGCCAGTTGTACGGGTGGGAGGCTCGAGAGGGTCGCGACGTCGGCCACGACGGCCGCGGGCTGATGGAAGGCACCCACCAGGTTCTTGCCGGCCTCGGTGTCCACTCCGGTCTTACCACCGATGGCGCTGTCGATCATGGCCAGGAGCGACGTGGGCACCTGCACGTAGCGTACCCCGCGCAGGTACGTGGCCGCGACGAAGCCGGCCAGGTCGCCCACGACACCGCCGCCCAGCGCGACGATCACGCCTTCCCTATCGAGTTGCGCTCTGAGGAGCTGGTCGGTGAGGTCGCTCCAGGTCTCGCGGCTCTTGTTCCACTCCCCGGCCGGGAACGTGACGAGGCAGGTCTGCCCCGCCCGCTCGACGGCGTTGGCCACCTGTGCGCCGTACAGTGGCGCCACCGTGGAGTCGGTGATCACCGCGTACTGCGAGGCGGGACAGTACTGCTCGAGGTAGCGCGGGAGATCGGTGAGAATGCCTTCCCCCAGCACGATGTCGTACGAGGCATCGCCCAGGGGAACCCGGACGGTCGCGGTCGCTATAGCCTCACCTCGCCCTCGATGAAGGTCACGGCCTGTCCGCCGACCTGCACTTCGCTGACCGCACCCTCGGGTGTGGTCGCGATCCGGACGTCGATGCGGCTGGCCCGGCCGATCTCGATCCCTTGCTCGACCACCACCCGTGCCGCTCCGTCGCTGGGTGACACGATCCCGTGATGCACG
Organism: Gemmatimonadota bacterium; assembly: GCA_039584455.1. Taxonomy (GTDB): domain Bacteria; phylum Gemmatimonadota; class Gemmatimonadetes; order Gemmatimonadales; family GWC2-71-9; genus WVYX01. The sequence goes on along the minus strand of JBDGXT010000040.1, from coordinate 8,075 downwards.
AGGTAGGCGCCGAGCGCCCCCGAGGCGCTGCCCGTGGCGGGATCCTCCGGCACGCCCAGTCCCGGCGCGAACATGCGGCAGTGCACGGTCGCCTCGGGGAACGTGGTCTCCGTGGCGTAGCACATCGCGCAGTCGGTGCCGAACTCCCGCAGGAAGGCGGCGAGCTCGCCCCCCTTCCCGCCACTCGGCAGCGCCTCAAGCGAGGCCAGCGACGCGGTTGGGATCATGAGCTGGGGAATGCCGGTCGAGACGATCTGGGGAGCTGCCCCCGCGGGGATCAGGTCCGACCCACCGCCGAGGAGCTCCGCCAGGCGGTGCGTGTCCTGCACGACCGTTCCAAACTCGGGCGGCGCCTGGGTCATCACCACGAGCTTGGGCGCCCCGCCCGCCATCTGGATCTCGATCGGTAGCACGCCCGCCTGGGTCTCCTGCGTGACCTCGTGCGTTCCCTCGTCCGGCAGGTCGATCTCGCCGAGGGTGGCCAGGAGCCACCAGGTGCCGACGGTGGGGTGTCCAGGAAGCGGAACCTCGGCGGTGGGGGTGAAGAACCGCAGGCGCTTCGTCGCCCGCGCCGAGGGGAAGACGAAGCTCGTCTCCGAGAGGTTCATCTCGCGGGCGAGGGCCTGCATCTGTGCGTCGTCGAGCCCGGCCGCCTCCGGGAACACCGCGAGCGGATTCCCGCTCAGAGCACGGTCGGTGAAGACGTCGAGCTGATGGAACCGATAGGTCGTCACGCTACCAGGTGACGTCCGCCACGCCGCCCCGCTTGTTAGCCACGCGCGCCAGCACGAACAGCAGGTCCGAGAGGCGGTTCAGATACTGCAGGATCTCCTCGGGCACGGTGTCCTGGCGATTGAGCCGCACCACGTGCCGCTCCGCGCGGCGGCACACCGTGCGGGCGGCGTGCATGTGCGCGGCCTTGAGCGTTCCTCCCGGGAGCACGAACTGCTTGAGCGGCTCGAGCTCGGATTCCGCGCGGTCGATGGCCGACTCGAGGTCGGTGATGCGCTCGGGCGGGATCACCGCCTTGTGCAGGGCACGCGACACCTTCTCTGGACTCGGGCTGGCCAGGCGGCTCCCGATCTTGAAGAGATCCCGCTGGACGCCCTGCAATAGGTCGCTCTCGAAGTCCTCCGGCTCGGTGGCCATCGCAACACCGAGGCGCGCGTTGAGCTCGTCCACGCTGCCGTTGGCGGTGACCCGGCTGTCGTCCTTGGTGACCCGATCGCCACCGTGCAGCGAGGTCTCGCCCCGGTCACCGGTTCTGGTGTAGATCTTGGCCATGGTACGGGGAAGCTAGAGGTGGTGGCGGAGGGGCGGTAGGGTGCAGCGTGCAGTGTTCAACGTGCCGCGGCGGTGAGCGCCCCGTGCGCGTTGCACGTGGTACGTTGCACCTTGCACGTTCCCGCATTGCGCCTGACCGCCTCACCGGCTGCTATTCGATCAACACCCGCTGCTCGGCGCACACGAACAGCACGTCCTTGAGGCCGGGGTGACGGCGGAACAGCTCCGGTCCTTTCTCCCGCAGCCGCTCCTCCGTGAAGCCGAAGATCACGAGGTCGGCATCCGCCGAGCGGGTCTCCACCAGCCGGTCGAAATCCACCTTCGCATCGGTGCCGATGACGCGCAGGTTCTTGGGCGCGATTGGCAGCCGTCCCTCGGTAATCATCTCGTTCAGCCGCTCGCGCTGCTCGCCCACCTCGTCGGCCGGGAATGCCGCGAAGATCCGAATCTCCGCTTTGCGCCACTCGGGGTGCCCCACCAGGATGTACGCCAGCATGATCAGAAGGCTGGCGTTGTCGTAGTCGTGCCAGGTGAGCCACAGGTGCACGGTGTGGCGCTGGCCGAAGAAGTGCTCGCCGTGGCGCAGAACCAGGCTGCTGATGCGTGTCGCGCTGGCCATGAGACAGCCATCCTCGACCTCGCCAAGCACATCGTCGCCGTCGTCGTGCGCGAACTCGAAGAGAATGGTGTTGTTCTCCATGCCCGCGACGCCCGGGAGCTGCAGGGTCTGAGCGAGCGCCGAGCGCATGGAGGGCGAGACCATCGTGTCCACGTAGATCGAGCTCTTCGCCGTCTGCCGCATCTCGACCAACTTGGCGAGTTGCCTGCGGCTCTCCTTGTAGGTCTGCCGGCTGAGGTGCCCCTCGATGTAGTGGAAGTAAGCCCCGAACCCGTAGCGGTGGCTGATCCACCCAAAGAACTGGAGCGGCGCCGACCGCGTAAAGGTGCGGCCGTTGATCATGATGATGCTGGGTCGCCACTCGTCGGCCCGCTGCCGAGCCGCGCTGGCCTGGAGCTTCACCTGGAACCGTCGGGTCGCCTGGGTCATCACCCCCTGGAAGATCGCCGCCAGGTCGTCCGACCCGCGCGTGGCCCGGATCGCCCGGTACAGGCCGATCATGAGGATGATGGCCACGATGGCGTACAGCGGGTCCATCTGGAACATAAGGAATAGGCTCATCACTGCGCCGAGCAGGCTGATGTACCACTTGGAGCGGAAGCTCGGCCGGTAGCTCGGGCGCGCCGCGAAGTGCTCCAACGTGCTGATGGTGCACAGTGCCCCGTACGTCACCATGAAGAACATGGAGATGATGCGCGCCACCAGGTCCACCGACCCAGCGGCGACGGTCACCAGCGCCAGAACCACGGTCAGCAGGGTGGCGTTGCGGGGTTCGTTGGCCTCACCGACCCCGCGTGCCAGCACTCGGTTCACCGCGTCCACCGGGCCGATGCGATCGGCGGCCAGCGCCTGAAGGGTGCGTGGGGCCACCAGGATCGAGCCGATGGCCGACGAGAGGGTGGCGCAGGCCAGGCCGATGGGGATGATCGGCCCCCACACGGCGATGCGCGCCATCACGAACTGGTCGCCCGCCAGGGCGTCGGGCGGCGCCGACGCGGCCAACTTGAGCACGATCAAGACGTACATGACCATGCCCGCCACGGTCGCCGACATCACGCCGAGCGGAATGGAGCGGCTGGGGTTGGCGAGGTCGCCTGAGAGCCCCACCCCGGCCGTCATGCCAGTGAAGGCGGGGAACACGATCGCGAACACGATCATGAACGGAGCCGGGTCCGCGATCCGCTCAAGCAGCGGGGCGGTCTCCGGCGTGTAGCCGTCCACCGGCGATCCCGCGAAGAACATGCCGATGGAGACCGCCAAGATTGCGGCTACCACCCAGAGGGCGCGCACCCCCAGGCTCGCGCCCCGGGTGAGCACCAGGCCGGCGAGCAGCAGCGTGCCCGGGAGCGAGACGAACCGGGGATCGAACTGCCAGCCCAGCACGCCCACGATCAGCGGCCGGAAGGCCTCGGCGAACGCGATCATGTAAAACGCGACCGAGACCGCCTGGGAGAGATACAGTGCGATCCCGATGGCGCCGCCGATCGAGGTGCCGAACGACCGCGAGATAATGAAGTACTCGCCGCCGCCCTCGACGCGCCGGTTCGTGGCGATCTCGGAGATGGCCAGGGCGGTGGGGATCGTGACGGCGTGCCCCACCAGGATGATGAGCCACGTTCCCAGGGCGCCGGTGTGTCCCACCGCGTACCCGAACCGGAGAAAGAGAATCGCCCCCAGGATCGTGCTGATGCTGGCGAGGAAGACCGGGGCGGTGCCGAAGCCGTGACCGGCGGTCGGGGCGGTGTGCGTGTCGCGGTTGCTCATTTGGCGCCCAAAGGTATCGCAGTCGGGTGGGAGATGGCAGGGGAAGGCTCCCGCCGTCTCGAGGGCGGCCACTTCGAACGGACGTGTCCTGGCCGCCTCTGGAACCACGGCATAGGTTGCCAAGAGCGCCGCCGCTGGCCGGCGGCTCGTTCGGGGGGAGACCCCTGGGAGGCCACCATGCAGATTCAAGAGATCATTCGTGAGTCCCTCAGTTCGTTCCTCAGCGGCATTGGGGATTTCCTCCCCAATATCCTGGCCGCGATCATCATCCTCCTCGTCGGCTGGCTGGTGGCGAAGGTGCTCAAGGCCGCCGTGCTGCGGCTGCTGAAAGTCGTGAAGTTCCCCACCCTCACCGAGAAGGGTGGGATCGACGGCTTCCTTGCGACGGGCGGGGTGAAGCAGAACGCTACAGAAGTGGTTACGTCGCTCGTCTACTGGCTCGTCATGCTGATCGTCCTGGTCATGGCGGTGAACGCGCTGAAGCTCGAGGTGGCGTCACAGCTCCTGAACCAGATCCTGTTCTACATTCCGAACATCATCGTCGCGGTGATCGTGATCGCGGTCGGTCTCTACGCCGCGGCCTTTGTCAGTGCGCTGGTGCGGACCGCCGCGGCAAACGCGGGCATCGAGGAGGCTGGGTTCGTGGCGGGGCTCTCGCGGTACGCGCTCGTGATCTTCGCGTTTGCGATCGCGCTGGAGCAGCTCCGTATCGGGCGCGAGATCGTGACGAATGCGGTGCTGATCCTCTTCGGGGCCGCCGCCCTCGCCGCGGGTCTGGCCGTGGGACTGGGAGCGCGCGACATCGTCGCGCGGTACCTCGAGGAGCGATTCGGCAAGCGCTAGCCTGGCCGACCGCGTCAGCGAGGCGGCACCCGCCGGGAGGGACGTGTCGCCTCGCTTATCATACGGAGGCCCGTCCCGCGCCCCTCAGGGGTATCATGGGGGGAGGTGAGATCGTCGTGGTGACACGGGGACGCGGACGACGAGGATGCCGCCATGCCACAGCCGGGCACATCGGAGCACCCCCTCAGAGTAGCGATCATTGGCTCGGGCCCGGCGGCCTTCTATGCCGCCGAGCATCTGCTCGGACGTGACGACCTGGTAGCTCAGGTCGATATGTTCGAGCGACTTCCCACGCCGTACGGCCTCGTGCGATTCGGCGTGGCCCCCGATCACGCCAAGATCAAGAACGTGACGCGGGTGTATGAGAAGACGGCCAAGCGTCCGGGCTTCCGGTTCTTCGGCAACGTGGAGTACGGCACGCACCTCACGCTGGCGGATCTGCGGCGGCACTACCACCAGGTCTGTTTTGCCACCGGGGCCCAGACCGACCGCCGCATGAACATCCCGGGCGAAGATCTGAAGCGGAGCTACACCGCCACGGAGTTCGTGGCGTGGTACAACGGGCACCCCGACTACCGGGACCGGGAGTTCGACCTCTCGGTGGAACGGGTTGCCGTCGTGGGGATCGGTAACGTCGCGGTGGACGTGGCACGCATACTGTGCCGCACACCGGACGAGCTGCGGCAGACGGACATCGCCGACTATGCGCTGGAAGCGCTGAGCGAGAGTCGGGTGAAGGAGGTGTACATCCTCGGCCGCCGCGGGCCCGCGCAGGCGGCCTTCACCAACGCCGAGGTGAAGGAGCTGGGGGAGATGGAGGGCGCCGACTTCGTGCTGCGGCCGGAGGAGACGGCACTCGACCCGTTGAGTCAGGAGGCGGTCGCACAATCTGACGAACCGGCCATCCAAAAGAAGGTGGAGCTGCTACAGGGTTTCGCGGCGGCCCAGCCGGTCGGCAAGCCGAAGACCCTCACGCTGCGGTTCCTCGTCTCGCCGGTGGAGTTGCTCGGCGACACTGCGGGCGAGGTCGTGGGGATGAAGCTGGTGCAGAACGAGCTTTATCGGAGCGACGATGGATCGCTCAGGCCCAGACCGACGGACCGGGTCGAGGAGTTGCCGGTGGAGATGGTGTTCCGCTCGGTGGGCTATCGCGGCGTGCCGCTGGCCGATGTCCCGTTCCACGAGAAGTGGGGGATCGTGCCCAACGAGGGTGGGCGGGTCACCGCAGACGACGGGCGGCCGCTTCCGGGGGTGTACGTGACCGGCTGGATCAAGCGGGGGCCGTCGGGGGTGATCGGCACCAACAAGCCCTGTGCTGCGGAGACGGTCGAGGCGATGGTGGAGGACCTGGGTCGGGGCGCGGTGCCGTCGCCGGAGCAGCCGGATTCCGCGGCCTGGGAAGCGTTCGTGCGGCAGCGCCGGCCGCAGGTGATCACCTTCGAGCAGTGGCGCCAACTCGACGTGCAGGAACTGAAGCGTGGCAAGGAACAGGGGCGGCCTCGCGTGAAGCTCACGCGCGTAGACGAGATGCTGGCGGCGGTCGGGAAGTGACGGCACCCCCGGTACCGCCGGCTTTCTCTGCGGCCGGGGCGGGGAGATATTGAGGGCGAATGACCCGAGCCTGCCGCCGTGCGCGGTCCGTCCTGCTCCCACTCGCAGCCCTGTCGCTTCTCGCCGGCCACCTCGCCGCGCAGCAGCCGGAGCCCAGGGGGCTCATCGTGCGCGGGCTTTCGTTCGAAGGCAACCGCACCATCGACGACAACACCCTGCGCATCTCCATCGCCACGTCCCAGTCGTCGTGGTTCGCCCGTGCGTCCCTCGTCAGCTGGATCGGCCTCGGCGCGAAGCGCTACTTCGATGAGACTGAGTTCCGTCGCGACGTGCTGCGCATCAGAGCGCTCTATCGGCAGAGCGGGTATGTGGAAGCTGCGGTGGATACGCTGGTGCGACGGGGAAGCGATGACGTGCGCATCTGGCTCCGCGTCGATGAGGGCGAGCCGATTCGCGTGACGGCGCTGCAGATCGCTGGGCTGGAGGGGATCCTCGAGGTGCAGGACGTGTACGAGGCCATCCCGCTCAAGGTGGGGAACCCGTTCAATCGCCTGTTCCTGCGTGCCGCGGCTGACACGATCCGGCTGCGCCTCGCCGACTCGGGATACCCGTTCGCCGAGGTGTTCATCAGTTTTGACGAGCGGCGCGACCAGCGCACCGCCGAGGTACTGCTCGAGGTGGCGCCCGGCATGCGGGCCCGGGTGGAGGCGGTCGAGGTCATCGGCACCCGCAAGGTGAGCGAGAGTCTCGTGCGCCGTGCGGTGGCAGTGGAGCCGGGGAAGGTGTACCGCCAGCGGGATCTCTATCAGAGCCAGCTGAATCTCTACCGCGCGGGGATCTTCAACTATGTGCGCGTGGCGCCGGTGGACACAATTCCCTCGGCGCCTGACGACTCACTAGTCACCGTGCAGGTGCAGGTTTCTGAGGGTGCCATGCAGCGGGTGCGAATCGGGGCCGGGTACGGCACCATCGACTGCTTCCGCGTGCTCAGCTCGTGGTCCACCGCCAACTTGCTCGGGGGTGGGCGGCGCCTGGAGCTCGGCGCGAGGTTTTCGAAGATCGGGGCCGGTGATCCGCTGAACTTCGAGCGCTCGGTCTGCCCGGTCCTGCAGCAGGAGGAGCCCGAGCGCCTGGTATTGAACTACAACCTCAGCGCGACGCTGGAGGAGCCGTTCTTTCTCTCCCGGCACCTGGGAGCGCGGGTGTCCGTGTTCGGCGAGCAGTACACCGAGTTCAAGGCGTACGTCCGTCAGGCGGTCGGCGGGGACGTCGCGGTGACGTACCGGACGCCCTGGCGCATGCCGATCACCGTGTCGTATCTCCTCACGTACGGCAACACGCAGGCGGATCCCGCGACCATCTGTGCGCTGCTCAACGTATGCCGGCTGCAGGATGCCGAGGTGTTCGGAGAGAATCAGCGGCAGGGGACCCTCTCGCTTGCCGTGGTACGCGATCGGCGCAACTCCCTATTCAACCCCACCCGCGGCACCTTGTTCTCCGGCGAGTTCCGCCACGCGTCGCGCTACACGTTGTCGGACGACCGCGCCCGCTTCAACAAGCTCTCGCTGGAATTCTCCTCGTATCACCCGATGGGGCAGCGCGCCGCCTTCGCGTGGCGTATCCGTTGGGGTACGATCTTCGGCGCGGCGTTCCGGGGGCGGGGCCTGGACTCGATCCCCACCGAGGAGCGTTTCTACCTGGGGGGCGCCAACACGGTGCGGGGGTTCAGCCAGAACGAGATGGGAGCGGTCGTACGCGTCATCGAAGGTGACACGGTCACGGTAGACGGACAGCTCCGGCCGCTCACCGCGTTCCGCACTTCCCCCATCGGTGGGAATGATCTGCTGCTGGTGAATGTGGAGTTGCGGTTCCCGCTAGGCGGGCGGGCGTTTGGGGCGGTCTTCGTGGATGCGGGCCAGATGCGCACGCGCCTCTCCACTGGCGAGGGGAGCACCATCGGCGACCTGCGGAACCTGAGGATCACGCCCGGGGCGGGGTTCCGCATCTCCTCCCC
>JBDGXT010000039.1:0-9938 GCA_039584455.1 Gemmatimonadota bacterium | reverse complement strand
AACCGGGCTCGCTAGGCCACCCCATTCCGGGTCAACTGCAGTGGCGCTCCAGAGGTATCGGTCAGATGTGACGGATTGCAGGCGCGTGCCTTCAGCCGCTCGGCCACCTGTCCGAGAGGTGCGTTAAGCCGTTGAAAGAACCCTAGTTAGGGGAGGGGTGTCAAGGCGGGGTGTGTGACCCTCCCGGTCTTCCAACCCTTTCCACTTGCGCGCGTCCAGACGTATAGATATTCTATACGGGAGCGACCTATAGACATTCGATAGGGGGCCGAATGGCTGCTGGCAAGGCAGATCTTCTCAGGGGCACCCTGGACTTGCTGATCCTCAAGACACTGTCCCTGCAGCCGTTGCATGGACTGGGGATCTCACAACGCATCGAGCAGGTCACGGGCGGCGTTTTCCAGGTGAAGCCGGGCTCGCTTTTTCCGGCGCTCCACCGTCTCGAGCAGGAGGGCTGGATCAGAGGCTCGTGGGGCGAATCGGAGAACAACCGGAGGGCCAAGTACTACCGGCTGACCTCGGCGGGCAGACGCCGACTGGGCGAGGAGAAACGGAACTGGGCGCAGGTTGTCCTGGCGATCACGAAGGTTATGGAAGCTACCTGAGAGGCGACCCATGCCGGTCTACAGACGGATCATCAGCACCTTCCGTTCACTCTTCCGTAAGGAAGAGCTCGAGCGCGAATTGGATGAGGAGCTCGCGAGCTATCTGGAGCTGCTGACGGCGGAGAAGATCCGGTCGGGGATGAGCCCGGAAGAGGCTCGCCGGGAAGCGCGGGTCGAGCTCGGTGGCGTCGGGCAGGTGAAGGAGAATGTGCGGGAGAGGCGAGTCGGCGCCATGATCGATACGCTGTTTCAGGATATCCGTTACGCTATCCGAACTCTGAGGAAGAACGCGGGGTTCGCGGCCGTTGCCATTCTGGTTCTTGCCATCGGCATCGGCGCCACCACCGCACTCTTCAGCACGATCAATACGGCCCTGCTGAGCAGCCTCCCCTTCCAGGAACCCGACCGGTTGGTCGTCGGTCGCACGACAATCGATGGGGTCATGTCTGGAACCGTCTCCAGGGTCGACTACTTCGATTACCGGGAGAACGGCCGGTCGTTCGACGAGCTTGCCGCACTGACCAACTTCACCATGCCGCACACCATGATGGGTGAGGGCAAACCGGAGCTGGTCGAAGCACTGTATGTCACATGGAATCTCTTCCCCGCACTTGGGGCGAACCCGATTGTCGGCCGACATTTTGTGCCGGAAGAGGAGATTCCTGGGAGCGCCGCTGTGACCCTGATCAGCTACGGCCTCTGGCAGAGCCGTTTCGGGGGCAACCCGGACGTGGTAGGGAGCAAAGTCGACCTGGATGGCTTCCTATTGACCGTCGTGGGAGTAATGCCGCGGGGGTTTCGGTTCTTGTTCGAAGCCGACCTCTGGCGCTTGGTCGATAGAGACGGTCCGTATGATTCGGAGCGTCACTCGCACAGTCACGTCGTCGTCGGGCGGCTGAAGTCCGGAGTGACGATGGACCAGGCCCAAAGCGAGATGGATGCAATCTCCAGCGGTCTGGCAGAACAGTACCCGGAGAGCAACGCGGGCAAGGGTTTGCTGCTGTCAGGACTCCACAGTTTCATGGTGCGCAACGTCCGCTTGAGCTTGCTGTTGCTCATGGGGACGACGGTACTGGTGTTGCTCATCGCCTGTGGCAATGTGGCCGGCCTGCTTCTGGCGCGGGGTGAGCGGCGCCAGTCTGAGATGGGGATGCGCTCGGCATTGGGCGCCACCAGGAGTCGCCTGGTGCGCCAGCTCCTCACGGAGACGATGATGCTCACGGGCGTGGCGGGGCTTATCGGTGTCGCAATCGCCTATCTGTTCCAGGGGCTGGTACTGCGGTTGCTCCCCGTCGGGGAACTAGGCATGGAGCGTCCCGTGATCAACTCAGCGGCGCTCGTCTTCACACTGCTGGTGTCGGTCGCCACGGGATTGCTCGTCGGAGTTGTTCCGGCACTGCGGAGAACGGCTACCGATCCGGGACAGCAGCTGCGGTCGGCGACACGTGCCTCCGAGGGTGTCCAGAGCAGCCGGATGCGGAGTGGGCTAGTGGTCCTCCAGGTCGCACTCTCAGTGGCCCTGCTCATCGGATCGGGCTTGCTGATCCGCAGCTTCGTGCACTTGTCGACTGTCGATCCGGGCTTCGACCCTGACAATCTGCTGACCGGACAGCTCCAGATCCAGCGTTCCCGATACCCGACACCTGAAGAGCGCAGCCTGTTCTTCTCGTCGCTGCTCGAGGATGTGAGGGCGCTGCCGGGAGTGGTCTCTGCCACCCTGATCAATAAGCTGCCGATCCGCAGCCCCTGGCAGAGCTGGGGCGTCTGGCCCGCCGAGGAGGCGCCTCCGCCGGTGCGGGAGACCACCACTGCAGTGGCCCGTTGGGTGCCACCCGGGTACTTCGCCACGATGGGTATCCCACTCATTGCGGGAAGGGACATCGCGGCGACCGATGTCCCAGGCAGTCCCTATGTCATGGTGCTGAGCGAGACCGCGGCGCAGAGGCTCTTCCAGGGCTCAGATCCCATCGGCCGCATGGTGAACGCAGCCGCTTGGCGAACCTTCGAGGTGGTTGGTGTGGTGCGGGATGCGCGCCTCAACACCCTGCGTGGGGCGCCCGACGCAGCGATGTATCTGTCACACGACCAGATGGGGAGCACACGCGCGCAAATCGCCGTTCGCTCGTCCGGGGACCCGACTGTACTTCGGGGACCGATAGATGACCTGCTAGCCCAAAAGGACCCGGATGTCCTCTTCGCGAAGGTGATGACGATGGCGTCGGTCCTCGCTGATGAAGAGGCCGGTTTCCGAATCGTGCTCTTCTCGCTGGTTCTCTTCTCGGGCGTCGCCATCGCTCTGACGGCGATTGGGCTCTACGGTGTACTCGCCTACGACGTGAGTCAGCGACTCAACGAGGTCGGAGTCCGCATGGCCATGGGGGCCTCGAATGGCGACGTGCTCAGGATGATCCTGAGAAGGGGGTTGCTGATGACCGGGATCGGCCTGCTCCTGGGCGTGGCTGGCGCTTACCCCGGGACGCTCCTGCTGCGGCAACTCCTGTACGAGACACCACGACTCGACGCAACGACGTACGTGGGCGCGGTTGGATTCCTGGGCTTGGTTGCCACCCTGGCCTGTCTGCTGCCCGCCTGGCGGGCCACACAGGTCGACCCGGTGGAGGTGTTGCGGAAAGAATGAGAGGAAGTGCAGTGGCCGAGAAGATCTGGCCCGGAGAGGACGCCCTACTCGCGGACAGGCGGAGCCTGTAGTGGACATACCGAGGGAGCCTCCAAAGAAGATTAGGCGGTACGCGTACTGGGCCCTCGGTGCCGGCGTGCTGGTGATCACGACCGTCGCGCTGGGTCAGCTTGGCCCGGCGGCGCCGTCAGTGGATGCCGCGCAGGTCTTTCGTGGCACCGTGGAACGCGGAACAATGCTGCGGCGGGTGCGTGGCAACGGCACGCTGGTGCCCGAGCAGATCCGCTGGATTCCAGCCGTCGTCGCGGGCCGCATCGAACGGAAGCTAGTGCGGCCAGGCACGACCGTTGACACTAGCACCGTTCTCCTCGAGATGAGCAACCCCGAGGTACAGCTCGAACTCCTTTCCGCGCAGCAACAACTGGCGGCTGCCCAGGCGCAACTCATTAGCCTTCGCACGACGCTGGAGACGCAAGAACTCGATCAGGAAGGGACAGTCGCATCGGTCTCCGCTCAGTTTCTCGAAGCCAAGCGCAACGCGGAGGCAGCCGACACGCTCCAGCCGCTCGGGCTGATTTCGGAATACGAGGCGGCCACGCTTCGGGAACGGGCATCGGATCTCGAGACGCGTCTCGAGCTGGCGAAGAAGCGCCTGGACGTGCTTCGCGGTTCGGCGCAGGCGCAGATCGACGTCCAGGTCGACCAGGTAACCCGCCTCAGAAACACCGTGCGCTTCCACCAGGATCGGATTGCATCAATGCGCGTCACGGCCGGTACGCACGGTGTGCTGCAGGACATGGATCTCGAGGAGGGACAGTGGGTGCTGCCAGGGTATACGCTTGCCCGTGTGGTTCAGCCGGAGCGACTCAAGGCGGTGCTACGCATCCCACAGGTACAGGCACGGGACGTTGCGATCGGCCAGATAGCGCTAATCGACACTCGAACCGATACCATCCCTGGTCGAGTGATTCGGATCGACCCCGCCGTGCAGAACGGCACCGTCAATGTCGACATCGCGCTTGAGGGACAGTTGCCGCAGGGCGCACGTCCTGACCTGTCGGTGGACGGCGTGATTGAAGTCGAGCGTCTCATGGACGTGCTCTTCGTGAGCCGCCCAGCCTTTGGGCAGTCGCACAGCACGGTTGGGATATTCAAGATGGTGGACGGTCGTTACGCGGAGCGGGTGCAGGTGATACTCGGCCGCGCATCGGTTAACACGATCGAGATCCTCGATGGCTTGCTTGAGGGTGACGTGGTGATCCTCTCTGACATGAGTCAGTGGGACGCCCATGACAGAGTCAAGATCAGATAGGAGCGCGGAAGATCATGGAGCCGGCCAACGGTAATGGTGCATTGATCACGCTCGACGGTGTGAGGAAGGTCTTCGTCACCGAGGAGGTGGAAACGCACGCGCTGCGCGACATTCATCTAGAGATCCTGGAAGGTGAGTACGTGGCCATTGCAGGGCCCTCCGGGTGTGGCAAGAGCACACTGCTGTCGATCCTCGGTCTCCTGGACACGCCCACTGAAGGATCGTATGCGCTAGCGACCGAGCCTGTGGCGAAGCTGAGCGCCAACCAGCGAGCGTACGTTCGCAATCTGCACATCGGGTTCATCTTCCAGGCATTCAACTTGATCGGCGACCTGACCGTGCGCGAGAACGTCGAACTGCCGCTTACCTATCGACGAATGCCTGCTTCGGAGCGGCGCGAGCGCGTGAACGCCACGCTTGAGCGCGTCGGCATGGGGCGCCGCACCAAGCACTACCCGGCCCAGCTGTCGGGCGGTCAACAACAGCGCGTAGCGGTCGCCCGCGCCATCGTCAGCAGGCCTGCCATTCTTCTCGCCGACGAGCCGACTGGAAACCTTGACTCGAAGAACGGCGAGTCCGTAATGAAGCTGCTCGACGAGTTGCACAAGGATGGTGCGACGATTTGCATCGTTACGCACGATCCACGGTATGCCGAGCACACCGCACGCACGTTGCACATGTTGGACGGTCGGATCATCGGATGAGATGGGAGAGAAGGTGGAGGAACTGAAGCACAGAGGATTCTCCGCATAATGGGCACTGCTCCCGCTTCCGCCTCCGGCTTGCCCCGACGAGGGCGTACGGCAGGACGTGCAACGGACGGCTCGCCAGGGTGGGATGTGATGACTGGAAGATCTCGGATAGAGATACAGAGGTGCTGGAGCGGAGGCGGCGGCAGACCTCACCCCCCCCGGACCACACCGCCGCTCCCTGATCCGGCGCCATCCGTATCTCCCGTCGTCGCGCCAGCACCCGATCCACCGCTCGAGTGATCTCGCGCGCCGCCGTGAGTTCCGCCTTGAGGCTCTCCAGTGAGCCGGTGCCCTCATGAAACCGTGAGAGCTCGAGCCGGATCGTCTCGAGCGCCGTGACGGTCTCCGCTAGGCGTTGCTGCGCCCCGTCACGCGCCTCGGCCAGCTCTCGATCGGGGGCGTCCTGGTCGCCGGCCGCGGTCGTCTCGAGCTGCGCGATCCAGGTCCGCGTCCCCAGGGTCTGCAATTCCATCTTGTTCAAGACACCGGGCAGGTCCTCGAGGGCGTTCCGCGCGGGCTGCGGAAGCTCTTGGAACAAGCGATCGGCCGCCATTGCGATGGCCGTTTCGGTGCGCCGCGAGGCAGGTGCGGCGCCGGCGGGCAGGCGCTTGAGCCCTAGCCCCGCGAGCCTGGCCGCCCAGGCGCCCACTCGGCTGTTCCAGAACTTGAGCCAGCGCTCCCCCGCCAGCGCGCGCCGCCGCTGGTAGCGGTGGCCGGCGACTACCCCGGCGCTCACCGTGGTGAGGATCCCCAGCGACATGGTGCCCACGACGAGGTCGGCGCCGCCGGTCCCGAGGAGGGCCATCGCGGCCCCCACGCCAAACAGCCCGAAGCCGGCGTACGCGGCGCGGTGCGCGATGCGCTCGGTCGGGCTCGCGTCCCGTCCGTACTGGAAGGCCAGCTCCTCCCGCTGCCGGTCCAGGTCCGCGCGCAACGCCTGCATGATGTCCGCGCGGGCGCAGCCGGCCTTGAGGACGCGGCGGGTCACGGGCAGCAGGAAGGCGATTGGCGCGGCGATCACTAGCGCGATGAAACCGCCGACAATGCCGGCCTCGCCCCACTGGGCGCGCAGCAGCGCGCCGATCAGAGCTCCCAGTGCGAGGACGCCGAGCAGCGTCAGGCGCGCGTGGGACTGGGACACGTAGCGAACCCGACGCAGGAAGGCGCGGAGTGGCACGGGCAACTCGCGCCCGACCTCCAGGGCGTCCGCCAGCTCGGCGGCGGTCTGAAAGCGCCGCTCCGGCTCCTTGGCCAGGCTGCGGTCCACCGCCCGCGCCAGCGCACCGTCCACTTCCCGGCCGCCGGTCGCCAGTGGTGGCGGTGGCCGGTTCAGCTTCTGCTCCAGGATCTCCGCCGCGGTGGTGCCCGGGAACGGCAGCCGGCCGCTCGCCGCGAAGTAGCCGGCCACGCCCAGCGAGTACACGTCGCTCCGCTCGTCCACCGGCTGGCCCCGCGCCTGCTCCGGGCTCATGTACGCGACCGTGCCCACGATCTTGCCCTCGCCGGTGATCTCGGGCTGCGTGCGGACGTGGGCGATCCCGAAGTCCGTGACCAGCACCCGCCCGCTGCCGCGCTCCAGCAGGATGTTCTCCGCCTTGAGGTCGCGGTGGATCACGCCCTGGGCGTGCGCGTAGGCCACGGCCCAGCCCACCTCGCGCAGCACCCGTGTCGCCTCTCCGGCGGGCAGCGGACCCCGCACGCGCACGCGGCGCGCCAGCGTCTCCCCCTCCACGTAGGCCATGGTGAAGAAGACGAACTCGCCCACCTCGTCCACGGCGAAGATGGGGACGATGTTGGGATGCGACAGCAGGGCCGCGGTGCGCGCCTCACGGAGAAACCGCTCGCGCCGTCGCGCCTCCTTGGCGGCGGCCGGGGGCAGGAGCTTGAGCGCCACCGGGCGGTCCAGCGCGAGTTCGTGGGCGAGGTACACGATCCCCATGCCGCTGCGGCCCAGCTCGCGCTCGAGCTGGTAGCGTCCCTTGAGCGCCTCCCGGAGGGGGATGAACGGGTCGGTCTTGAAAGGGAGCATTGGTATCCAGATTGCAGGGGCGGGGGCGAGGGGGCAAGGTGGGGCAATGGTGTCGCGATGTCCGACATCGCAAGGCGGGAAGTCCGGCGCCGACGCCCGGTATCCCTCGACAGACTGACGTCCTGCCGTTTCTCGCGCCTTGCCCCTGACCTGAATGGGGTTCAGCGGGTCGCGGGTGGACACCCACTCCCCTCAACCCAACCACTCGCGTCTGCTGCGCAACAAATCCCGCCGTCCTGACTAGCGGAAGTTGATAGTTTGTAACAAGTTACAAGGCGAGGGGATCGAGGCTGATGCTCTCGCTTTCGGCGCTTGCCTGCCAACAGTGTCCCAGATCCGGTGGAGGTGGCACCCGACCGGTGCCAGGATTTGCGCTGCGCATGAGGGTACGGTGGGCAGCAGAGGGCGCCTTGATTCCCTCAGCGTGTGCGGTGCCTAGTGTGCAGCTCCAATACAGTCAGGCGTCACCGAGGTGTTCATGCCTCATTGGGACTTCGAACTCGACGATTCAGCCGCGTTGGGTGATCTCTGGGGCACCCTTAACGATCCGGATCCCGATCCGGATCCAGAGCTCTCGTACCTGATAAAGGCACTAGTTGACCAGTTCGAGGGCTTCAGTGTTCACATATACGCGGACGAACATCCGCCACCGCACTTCCGAGTGACCTATGCTGGGGAGTCGGCTGATTTCACCATCGATACCTGCGAGCAGATCGCTGGTGGCCTGAAGAGGTACCGCCGGAAGATCCGCGCCTGGCACGGCCGCAATCGACGGCGACTCGTGCAGGCCTGGAATAAGCGGCGGCCGACGGACTGTCCGGTTGGGCCAATCGCAGAGCGGTGACGCCTAACGGGCGCATGCACTGGCGGAGGCGGTGGTGTTTCTAGGGGAAGTCATTGATATGAGCGCCAGGACAGCACCAGCGACCGACTACCTGGGGGGGGCTGCCCGCGGGGAGCGCGCCTGCAGCTGATGCGTAGGGTCGTTAAGCAGCATCCCTTAAAGGCGGCCACCAAATGCTACAGGAACCTGCAGCAACCTCCTTCTGGCAGATTGCGAGCACCGTGGTCACTGCTGCTGCGACGGTTGGGCTCGCGGCGTTCGCGTGGGTACAGCTGCGGAAGGAGCACATCCGCGCTAAGGAGCGACGGCTCTCCGCCCACGCCAGGATTAGCGCCGGCGCCTTTCTAGCGCGTCGCCAACTTCGTGCATGGCTCGGACCTGGTGCTGGTCTCATTGCTCGAAGGTCCTGCCATCCTCCACAAACCTACTTCCTCTAGAAACGACCGCGCCTCCGCAGGCGCGTGCGCGTGTTAGGCGCCATTCGCAGCGGCGGGTCGTCGGAAAGCGCTGCCAAGATCATAGACGTCTAGTGTACCGTCCATGTTGATGTCTTCCGCGTCGAGAGTGCCTGCTGCATCATGGTGGTCGAAGACGAGCTTCAAGTACTTGCCAAGCACCAACCTCGGAATCTCGTAGCGCCGCTCCAAGCCATACCATTCGAAGGGGTCTTTGGCGCCCTTCGCGGCGTTGCAGTCTGAGCAGGCTTGCACCATGTTGTCGATCGTGTCCGGCCCGCCACGACTTCGCGGAATAATGTGTTCCCACTGAAGGTCCTCTTGTGCGCCACAGTAGGCGCAGCAGCACTCGCCTTCCACTAGCTGCTTGTTTTCACGCAAGATGTCTGACGGGCGCATCCTGCCGTCGAGAAGCCGCTTGTACGCATACATGACGAAGCGGTAGTTCCTGCGGTCTCCCACGACCCGGCCAGCGATGAGCTTCGCATACTCCCAGTAGATCAGCTGGCGGACGGTCCGGACGTTCTTTGGCGGCATGGCTCTCCCCCCCTTCATGGAGGTCCCATGCGTTCAGCCAACGCCATGTAACGATTTCGCACATCAGCTACGGGCACACCCTTTTCGCGGCCAGCAAAGCCTGCTCGTCAGGCCTTGACGTGGGCCGCGATCCTGAGCGCCCGCTCCACGGCAGGACGCAACTGCTTGAGTTCGGCCGAACATTCATCCCGCATTGCCCTCAGCCGCTGCACAACCTCAGTCTGCCGTGCCGGAGGATCGTCGTGCAGTCTCCGGCGAAGGGCACGGAGCTTCTCCCAGAGGTCCCTGGCCGAAGGCACTCCCTCATCGACCATCCTGTGTAGAGACTGCTCCGCTTCGTTGAGGTGGCTCGAGACGTCGGTATGTGTCAGCATCCTTGCTCGCAATCCTCTGTGGTCCGTGCCAGGCTCGGTCGGCCGAGCCAGCTGGCGAATCTCAACTCCTCCCGGAGGGGTCCCTCGCCGCTCGCACACTCGGTACCGTTGAACTGCGGCGTCGCCTACGCCGTGTTGATCAAGTCGGTCACGCGCTCGGTGGTTTCTTGGAGGGTCGTGAGAAATCGCCCGACGTCAGGCGAATCCGCGCCAATGGCACGCGCATCGATATCGGCCAGCACGTTGCGACAGATCTCATTGGCACGAGCCAGACGAAACTCCGCCAGCATGACCTTGGCGTCTGCTGCCGGGAGGCCGCGCTGTTGATCGGGCTGCTCCGCGGCGAGGATGGCCCAGACGCTCAGCCGGATGTGATCCACGGCCATCTTGAA
>JBDGXT010000289.1:0-2719 GCA_039584455.1 Gemmatimonadota bacterium | reverse complement strand
GTGAACACGATCCTAGGGGAGAGCACCGGTCAGTTCCGGCTGCGCGCGACCGACCAGCCCGGTCCCACGACGGCCGGTGAGTGCGAGACGCTGGGCGACATCGAGGGTATGATGGACGAGTTCGAGGAGGAGCTCTCGGAAGTGGCTGGCATGCTCTTCACGCTCCCCACGACAGGACAGCTCCGGGTCGGCGCTGAGGTGACCGGCGAGCTCACGGCGTCGGACCCCATGAGCACTTGGGACGAGACTCACGTCCAGGTGTGGGAGCTCCCGCTCCAGGCGGGCGAGCGGGCCACGGTGGACCTGCTCTCCACCGACTTCGACGCCTTCCTGTACCTCGTGGGGCCGGGCGTGGAGGGGGCGGATTTCGACGACGACGGCGCCGGGGCATGCGATGCACGGATCACCTTCACGGCAAGCGAGAGCGGCACGTTCCTGGTGGCCGTCAACACGGTCCTCTCCGGGTCCGTGGGCAGCTACCGGCTGCGCGTGACGGAGGAGCCTGGACCGCTGACCCGCGGGGAGTGCAGCATGCTGTGATGGTGCCGCACGGGTCCGGCGGCGGGACGACGCAGCCCGGAGGTGATACGGTTTACCTCCGGGCGGCAAGATGCCCAATGCGCCGCCGCGCCACCCCGGACACAGCGGTTGGGCACCATCGTGCTCCTGTTTCCCGGAAAACAGCGTGAAACCGGGATGAAGGGCACCGGCCGCTTGCCAGGACCCGTCCCGGCAGCGCAGGATTAGATGGGGCTGCGCCAAGGGGGTTGCCATGGCGGTGACGAAGATCAAGGAGTATCTGGACGAGAACCAGATTCGCTACGTGACCATCACCCATTCGCCGGCGTACACCTCGCAGAAGACCGCTGCGTCGGCACACGTCCCCGGCAAGGAACTGGCCAAGACGGTCATCGTGAGTCTAGACGGCCAGCTGGCCATGGCCGTGTTGCCGGGTTCCCTCCAGGTCGACTTCGGCCTGCTCAAGAAGGCCGTCGGGGCTTCCAAGATCGAGCTGGCGTCGGAGGACGACTTCCGGGACAAGTTCCCCGATTGCGAGGTGGGCGCGATGCCGCCGTTCGGGAACCTATACGACATGCCGGTCTACGTGGCGGAGACGCTGTCCGAGGACGACGAGATCGCCTTCAACGCGTGCTCGCATACCGAGTTGATCAGGATGTCGTACGAGGATTTCTCGCGGCTGGTCGAACCCACGATCGTGAGGTTCGCCGCCACCGCCCGCCCGTAGCGGGATGCCGGAGCGGGCGAGGGGGGACCCGAATGGGTCCCCCCTCGCGTGCTAGTAGATGTCCTGTGCCGTGTTGTAGACGTTGAACTTGCCGGTCGGTGTCACGAGCCAGTCACCGGCGATGCGCTCCTTCTCACGCAGGGTGGCGTCGTCGTAGATGATGATCTCGCCCTCCGCATCCCACACCGACACCCAGACCTCGGTACCGTCGCGGTTGTACTCGAAGTGGACGACGCGTCCGCGGTCCGCCGCCTTCCAGCAGCGGTGTATCGAGCCCTCCTGCTTCGAGTACACGCAGACCGTGCGGGCGCCCTCGGGATCGTTGTTCAGCGCCATGTCCATCCAGACCCAGGGGGAGTTGGGGTGGGTCTTGACGAACAGGCTTCCCGTACCGTCGATGGGCACCCGCCGCACCACCTGCCACGCGTGCTCGGGGTGGGCCTGGGGATCGGCCCCATAGACGGTGAACAGGCCCTGACCGAGGTGCGTCGTGGCGTTCACCCACCCATACTCGGGGTCCTCCCAGTTCGCCCCGCGCCCCGGGTGGGGCCGGATCCCGGTCTCGAACGTCGAGACCAGCTCCTGCCGCTGCACGTCCACCACGACCATCTTGTTGCGCATGTTCGCGGCCACGAGGAAGTAGCGCCCGGTGTGGTCCCACCCGCCGTCGTGCAGGAAGCGCTCGGCCGGGATGCGTGACACCATGGGGAATCCGTCCTTGGAGTAATCCACGATCCCCACGTGACCCGACTCCTTGAGCGCCAGCACCCACACCGGATCGAAGTGGGACGCGACGATGGATGCCACGCGCACCTCTTCGAGTGGCTCGTTGGTGTCAAAGGTGCTTCCCTCGACGCTCGTGACCGAGAGGGGTTCCAGGGTGAGCCCGTCGTACACGATGTACTGCGGTGGCCAGTAGCAGCCCTCGATGAGGTAGCGGTCCTCGTAGCCCTCGTACTTGCTGCCGTCGACGCTGCGCGCGTCGAAGCAGCCCTGCACCTGCGCGACGAGCGTGGGCTTCTCCGACCAGAGGTCGATCAGGGTAACCCGGCCGTCGCGTCCGATCGCGTAGTAGTAACGGCCGGATGACGAGGAGCGCAGGATGTGGACGGCGAACCCCGTCTCGATGATCTCCACCAGTTCGTAGCTGTCGCCGTCGAGGATCGCCACTTGCCCGGCGTCCCGCAGAATCACGCCGACGTAGTTCTGCCAGTTGCGACGGGTCTCCGGAGTCCTGGGCCGGTCGGCCATCGGCACGCGCAGGTCCCAGCTCTCCCGGATCTCCTCCAACGGCTTCTGTGGTGGGTTGGGAGGCGGCAGCTGGACGTAGCGTGCCATGATGTCGATCTCCTCCTCCGTCAGCACGCCCAGCTCCCCCCACGGCGGCATGCCACCCGGCGTGCCACTCGTCATGATCGCTCTTAAGGCGGCGGTGCCAATCTGGGCGGTGCGCTCCGGCTGGATGTTGGGCCC
>JBDGXT010000288.1:0-3440 GCA_039584455.1 Gemmatimonadota bacterium | reverse complement strand
CCAGTTGGGGCGTGCCTCGCTCCCCGGGATGATCGCGTCGAACAGGGCCATCATCAGCGCACCGGTGACGATGAGGATCGCCACCGTGCCCGACTCCACCCACTGCTCCGCCCAGATGACGCCGCCGTTGCCGATCGCCAGCAGCATGACGCCCACGATCGCCGCCGTGGCCCAGTCCTTGGGACGGGTGGGGAGCCGCCGGCCCAACGCCAGCGCCAGCACGAGCAGGATGGTCCCCGCCGTGAGAAACCGTATGCCCCCGAACAGCGCCGGCGGCAGGTGCTGCACTCCGATGCGGATGGCCAGGTAGGTGGACCCCCATACGAGAGCCACCACTACGTATGCTGCAAGTACCCGGCCGTTGAGTGTCATGGTTTGAGCAGCCTACGTGGTCAGTGCAAGGTGCGCGTTGCTGGGGCTTCGGACGTCCCTATATTTGACGCACCAGCAATCTGCCGTACGCGATCCGCACACGCGACCCGGAACTTGCTGACCGCTCGAATCTCGCCGCCCGTCCGCTGAACGGCCGCGGCGGGGGAAGAGGTTGTCCGTATGGCCGGCCACAGCAAGTGGGCACAGATCAAGCGAAAAAAGGCGGTCACCGACGCCAAGCGTGGCGCGCTATTCACCAAGCTCATCAAGGAGGTCACCGTGGCCGCCCGCCAGGGCGGCGGCGATCCCGACGGCAATCCCCGCCTGCGCACGACGTACGAGGGATACGGCCCCGGCGGCGCCGCCATCCTGGTCCAGGTCACGACCGACAACCTGAACCGCACCGTGGCCGCCGTGCGGCACGCCTTCTCCAAGAACGGCGGCAGCCTGGGCGAGCCCAACTCGGTGGCGTGGCTGTTCGACAAGTTGGGACAGCTGTGGCTGGACGCCGGCCGCTACCCCGAGGACACCGCGATGGAGGCGGCGCTCGAGGCCGGCGCGGAGGACATGACGACCGAGGGCGACCAGCATATCATCACGACGCAACCGACCGAGCTGCACGCGGTGCGCGACGCGCTCGTAGCCAAGGGAATCGAGGTCGCCCAGGCCGAGATCGCGCTGATCCCCCGCACGACCGCGCGCATCGAGGGGAAGGACGCCGAGCGGCTCATCAGGCTGATGGACGCGCTCGAGGACCACGAGGACGTCTCCAAGGTGTTCAGCAACTTCGACATCGACGCAGAGACCCTGGCGGCGGTCGGCGGGTGACGCTCCGGGTGCTGGGCATCGATCCCGGCACTGCGGTGACCGGCTACGGCGTGGTGGAGCCGGCCGCCGGGCGACCCGGCCACCTCGTCGAATGCGGCGTGATCCGCACCAATCCGAAACAAGAGATCTGGCAGCGGCTCCACGAGCTGTACGACGGCGTGCAAGGTCTCATCGAGCGCCACCGGCCGACGGTGCTCGCGCTGGAGAGCGTGTTCTACGCCAAGAACGTGCATACGACCGTCACCCTGGGTCACGCCCGCGGCGTCATCCTGTTGGCGGCGGCACAGGCCGGTCTCGAGATCGCAGAGTTCCCGCCAGCCACGGTGAAGAAGAGCGTGGTGGGCGCGGGTGGCGCCGCCAAGCCGCAGGTCGGCTACATGGTGCAGCGGTTGCTCAACCTCAAGGAGCCGCCCAGTCCCAACGACGCCGCCGACGGCGCGGCCGTGGCACTGACGTATCTTCTGACGCGACGGGGCGCACAGGTGAAAACGAGATGATCGCGGGAATCCGGGGGACCCTGCTCACGAAGACGGGTGACCGCGTGGTGGTGGCCACGGCCAGCGGCGTAACCTACGAGATCGCGGTGCCGCTGGGCGTGCTGGAGAAGCTGCCCGGCGAGGGCACCGAGGTCTGGCTGCGCACCGTGCTCGTGGTGCGGGAGGACGGCTGGTCACTCTATGGGTTCGACGAGGAGCATGAGCGCGACGTGTTTCAGCGCCTGCTCGGCATCTCCGGCGTGGGGCCGCGCCTGGCCCTGGCGTGCGTCTCGACCCTGGGCGGAGCCCGCGTCGTGCGCTCCATCAGGGAGAACGACATCGCCGCGCTCAGCACCGTGCCGGGGATCGGCAAGAAGACCGCCGAGCGCATCGTGCTGGAGCTGAAGGACCGGCTCGGCGACATCGTCGTGCCCGGCGCTCCCGAGGCGGTGAGTGCGCCGACGGAGCACGCGGTTCAGGCGCTCATCAACCTCGGCTACGGCGCCGCCGACGCGGACCGGGCCGTGCGCGCCGCGATCGCCGACGGGGGATCGCAGCAGCCGGTTGACCTCATCCGCGGAGCACTACAACTCTTAACCAAGCCCAAGTAGCCAGAGCCGATATGTCGACCGCTGAGTGGATCTGTACCGAGTGCGGCGTGACCAACCGCAAGCTGGTCGCGCCCGGAGTGCGGCAAGTGCACGACAAGTGCGTCACCTGCCACGCGAAACACACCGTGACGCAGGCTGAGCGACCCGTCCGGTGGGAGGCGACCGCCAAGCAGTGAGCCGCACCGAGATCACCACGCCCGAGGCCTTGCCCGACGAGACCTCCGCCGAGGCCACGCTGCGGCCGTCCCGCCTGGACGAGTTCGTCGGCCAGGCGAACGTGAAGGAGAACCTCCAGATCGCGATCGATGCGGCGACGCAGCGTGGCGAGCCGCTCGATCACATTCTGTTCTTCGGCCCGCCGGGCCTGGGGAAGACGACGCTGGCCATGCTCATCGCGCGCGAGATGGGCGTGAACATCCGCACGTCCAGCGGACCCGTGCTCGAGAAGCCGGGGGACCTGGTGGGATTGCTCACCACGCTGCGGCGCGGTGACGTGCTGTTCATCGACGAGATCCACCGCATGCGGCCCGTGCTGGAGGAGTTCCTCTACCCGGCCATGGAGGACTTCCGGGTGGACGTGCGGATCGCCGAGGGACCCAACGCCCAGACGATTCCCATGGAGGTGGAGCCGTTCACGCTGATCGGCGCCTCCACGCGATACGGCATGCTCACGCCACCCATGCGGGCGCGCTTCGGGGTGGTGGAGCGCCTGGGCTACTACCCGGCCGACGACCTGCGGCAGATCGTGTTACGGTCGGCCGGCATCCTCGCGGTGAAGATCGAGCCGGAGGGCGCGGTCGAGATCGCACAGCGCAGCCGCGGCACCCCGCGCGTCGCGAACCGTCTGCTGCGCCGCGTGCGTGACTACGCGCAGGTGCGCGCCGACGGCGTCATCTCCTTGGACGTGGCCCAGGCGGGCCTGGCTCGGCTCAACGTGGACGAGTACGGGCTCGACGACATGGATGCGCGGATCCTCGAGATCATCATCGAGAAGTTCGACGGGGGTCCCGTGGGGCTGAACACCATCGCGGTGGCCGTCGGCGAAGACGCGGGCACGCTGGAGGAGGTGTACGAGCCGTTCCTCATTCAGCAGGGCTTCCTGCACCGCACGCCGCGCGGCCGCATGGCAACACCGACCGCGTACCGGCACTTC
>JBDGXT010000287.1:0-2972 GCA_039584455.1 Gemmatimonadota bacterium | reverse complement strand
GCATGGCTTGGCCTTCGCGCTGGTTGCGAACGTCTATCTACTCCTCATGATGGTCACCATGAGCCCGCGCATCTGGGGATACGTGGACTACCCGGAGGCCGTGCGGGCGAAGGTCTCGCCCCAGACGAAACAGGAGAAGGTGGCCGGAGCGATCGTAGGGCTGCCTTGGATTCTCTTCGTCCTGAGTTTTCCGGTGTTCTCGACCTTCGCCTTGAGGACCGCGCTTGGGGGCGAGATCCCGTTCCTAGTCGCCTTCCTGAATCCGCTGGTGCTCCTGCAGCTTTTCAATCTCAGCGAGGTGCTGATACTGGACTGGCTCATCATCAGCAGGATCACCCCGAGCTTCGTGATCATTCCCGGCTCGACGGCGGAGGACTACAAGGACATGTCCCACCACTACAGGGCGCATGCGCGAGCGAGTGCCGTAATGGTACTGCTCAGCCTCGTCATCGGGGCTGTGGTATCTCTGGCCTGAGCGCCGTGACGACACCTTCCACGAATGCCATGATCAAGAGCGCGACTCTTTCGGACTTCCACAACGCCGCAGGAGGTCGCGATTTGGGGCTCGCCTGGTCCCATCCCCACCGCCGCAGCATCTTTCCTACACACAAACCCTCGACCCACCAGCGCGAGTGCGCCATGCGCGCCGTTCCGTTGAGCGCGCGTGGTCCGCAACTCCCACCCAGGAAGCGGTGACGACCAAACCGGACCAACTCGACGCCGTCTTGTTCGACCTCGACGGCGTGCTCACCGCGACCGCCCGGATCCACGCACGGTGCTGGAAGCGCATGTTCGACGAGTACCTGCGCGAGCGGTCGGCCCGGACCGGTGAGCCGTTCGAGCCGTTCGACACTGAGCGGGACTACCTACCTTACGTGGACGGCAAACCCCGCTACGAAGGCGTGCAGAGCTTCCTCGCATCGCGGGGCATCGAGCTGCCGTGGGGCGATCCCGCCGACCCGCCGCGGACCGACACGGTCTGCGGCCTCGGCAATCGGAAGAACGCGCTGTTCAACGAGGTCCTTCGAGAGGAACTCCCCGAGGTCTTCGAGCGTGCGGTGCAATACGTGCGTCACCTGCGCGAGAGCGGTATCAAGACCGCCGTAGTCACCGCCAGCAAGAACGCCACCACGGTGCTGCGCGCCGCGGGGATTGAGCAGCTGTTCGACGTGCAGATAGACGGCGTCGTCGCGGCCGACCTCGGGCTCGCCGGCAAGCCGCAGCCAGACACCTTCGTGGAGGCGGCCCGCCTCCTCGGGGTGGAGCCCTCCCGCGCAGCGGTCGTCGAGGACGCAATCTCCGGCGTCCAAGCGGGGCGCGCCGGGGGGTTCGGGCTCGTGATCGGGGTGGATCGCACCGGAAACGCTGAGGCGCTCAAGGCGAACGGCGCCGACATCGTGGTGGCAGACGCCGGAGACCTGCTCGATTGAGCGCCCCGCTACTCCGGCCACCCGGTTGCCATCAACGCGACAATCCGTTCTAATCTGCTGGACCTTCCCCACCAGCGAACCGCTCCTGAGGATGCATGGCCGAGAACTCATCCGTCACCACGACGCTTCCCCAGGAGCCCATCGATCGGCTCGTCGCGCCGTTGACCCGCTTCCTCCACGTGGAGGCGGCCGGCGGCATCGTGCTGCTGGCCTGCACCGTGGTGGCCATCGGGCTCGCCAACTCCCCGCTGGGAGACGGCTACCTCGCCTTGTGGAACACGAGGGTGGGGTTCTCGGTGGGCGGCTTCGAGATAATCCACTCGCTCAAACACTGGATCAACGACGGACTGATGGCGGTGTTCTTCTTCGTCATCGGCCTGGAGGTGAAGCGCGAGCTGGTGGTGGGCGAGCTACGGGACCCCCGGCGGGCGATCCTGCCCATCGCCGCCGCCATTGGCGGCATGTTGGTCCCGGCGGCGATCTACCTGGCGCTCCAGGCCGGCGAGCCCGGCCAGCGCGGTTGGGGGATCCCCATGGCGACCGACATCGCGTTCGTGGTGGGATGCCTGGCGATCCTGGGACCCCGCGTGCCGTCGATACTGCGAGTGTTCCTGCTGTCGCTGGCCATCGTGGACGACATCGGCGCCATCCTAGTCATCGCCATCGGTTACACGGAGGACCTGAACTTCACCATGCTGCTGCTCGGGTTCGCGGGCATCGCGGCCATCTGGGCGGTGACCCGGCTCGGCGTGCGCAGCTACCTGGTCCTGGGAGCGATGGGCATCCTGGTCTGGTTCGGGTTTCACGAGTCCGGCGTGCACGCCACGATTGCCGGCGTCATTCTGGGCCTCATGATCCCGGCGCACCCCTACGTCAGTGCCGGCCGCATGGGCACGCTGCTCTACCGGGCAAGGGACGTGTTGCACGGCGGCGCGTGGGATGCGGACGCGCATCGCGCGTCCAAGGTGCGCCGCTTCCAGCGCGCGGCGCGCGAGTTCATCTCACCGCTCGAGTACCTGGAGGACCTGCTCCACCCGTGGGTGAGCTTCGCGATCATGCCGGTGTTCGCGCTGGCCAATGCAGGGGTCCAGATCGAGCTGGCAGACCTGAGCAGTCCGGTGGCCACCGCCGTCATCGCGGGTCTGTTCATCGGGAAGCCCGTGGGGATCCTGCTGTTCAGCTGGATCGCGGTGAGACTAGTACTAGTCCTGAAGACGCTTCCCGAAGGGCTCACCTGGCCCATCGTGGCGGGCGGAGGGCTCCTGGCGGGCATCGGGTTCACCATGGCCCTGTTCATCGCCGGCCTGGCGCTGGCCGGTGACCTGCTCGAGGCGGCGAAGGTGGGAGTGATCAGCGGTTCGGTACTGGCTGCGGCGGTCGGGATGACCGTGCTGCTCCTCGTGCTCCCGAAGGGCAAGGCAGAGGGAACAGCCGAGGCGGTACACTGACAAGAGTCGGTACCGCAGCTGTTGACCAGGCTCGGGATCCCGCCTTACCAGTAGCACGGCGGCTCAGGAGAACGAGTACCCGATCGACAGCGTG
>JBDGXT010000038.1:0-11327 GCA_039584455.1 Gemmatimonadota bacterium | reverse complement strand
GCCGGCATACCCCTCGGATGCCAGACCGTGCTCCTCAAGGGGGTCAACGACGACGTGGAGGTCATGAAGGAGCTGATGCAGCGGCTCATCGCTGCCCGCGTCCGCCCCTACTACCTCTATATGTGCGACAACGTGGCCGGGGTCGAGCACTTCAAGACCAACGTCCAGAAGGGTCTCGAGATCGTGGACGGATTGCGAGGCTGGACCAGCGGGCTCGCCGTACCACACTTCGCGATCGATGCCCCGGGCGGCGGCGGGAAGATCCCGCTCCTACCGGAGTACGTCGAGGAGATCAACGACGACGAGGTGGTGCTTCGGAACTACCGCGGCGAGCGCTATGTGTGGAAGCAGCCGGCCGAGGGGACGCTGGTCGCCGCGGGGATCCACGAGCCGGAGTACGGGATGCTGGCCGAGCCCGGACCGCGGCCGGCGAAGAAACGCAGGACGAAGAAACGCTCCGGCAACGGCGGCCGCGGCTCCACCAAGCGCAAGAAATGAAGAAGGGCCCGCAAACGCGGGCCCTTTAGTACGTCACTCGGTCGTGGGCACCCACAACCAGGCGCGCTCTTTGCCCTTGACTGAGGTCCACCCCACGATCCAGCCGGCATCATTAATCCCCAAAGCGGGGCCGCGGCCATCGGCCAGTGTCGTCCCCTCGCCGGATGGTACGAGCCAACGAGCCGGCCGGTCTCCCTTCTTTGCCACCGCCTGGATCTCGCCGTCCACGACCGCGACATCGTAAACGTCACCGGCGTCGACCAGGTCCGGGTACTCGAAGACAATCGCGCAATCGTCCCCTGTCCACGTCACTTCCAGCAGGAGCGACTCGAAAGCGACGAGGACATTGCCACCAGGCAGATCTGTGATGCCTCTTGCGATCGTCTTGCCACCTTCCGGAAGGCCCAGCTTCTCGTACAGATCACAGACGTCCGTCGGGCCGTAGGGAGGCCGCCACAGGGTGGCGTGCCACGGAGGGTAGTTCGGGTTCTCGGTGCGGCTCGAACCTGCCACGTACCCCGCGTTGCTGATGGCGAAGGCCCTGCATGTGCCACGTTCAAACGCCGAGGGAAGCTGCGTCGGGCCGAGATCCACTTCCCAAACCGTGGCTGCCGTAAACGGCGAGCTGGAATCCTCGGGGCGGACACTCGTGCCCGCGACTGTCCCGGCGTCGTTGACATCGAACGCTTCGCCAACCTGATAGCCGCTAACAGGGTCCAGTATTGTCGATGTCCATTGAGTGCCCGACCCCGACCACTTCGCAGCCTTGCTGTCAACCCATTGGCTTCCAAATGTCCCGACGACGACGTTGCCGAGGTCGTTGGTGCCGTAGGCGGAGGACTGGCTGAATCCGTCGGGCAGCGGCAGGTGCGCCGCTTCCCAACCGTCCGTACCCTCCATCCACACTGTCGCCACCAGGTTGCCGCTGGCGTCCTCGCTCTCGCCCATGACGAGCAGCCCTTCGCCCGCCTGTGGCCAACTGAGATCGCGAGCCTTGCTGGCGACCCTCCGCTTGCCGAGCGATATGGCAGTGTACTCTCCGCCGCCGTCTCCTCCGTCTTTTCCGCACGGCGGGGTTTCGCACTTGTTCCCCCCCTTGGCGAACTCGGGACCGTCAGCCGGCACGGTCGGACCCTCGTCCTGACAGGCCGCAAGCCCGAAGGCCAGCATCAGAAATGGAATCATGCGCTTCATCGGAACCCCCAGCCCTTTCGGTGGGACGGTTGAGGCCCATCATCTACTTCTTGGTCGTTCGAGGTGCTCACACGTGACCCCTCATTACGACACCGACGCTCGCCTTTCACCAGCCTGCTCGGGTTGCGGGACCCCTTAGCAGGACGGAGCTTCCAGTGAGGCCAACCGCTGCGAGGCTTCATCGGTTGGTTCTTGCCGGGCGCACTATCGGTCCGGCCGGGTCTCTCTCGTGGGGAGACCATCGTGGCACGTCCGGAGGGGGAGCTCAAGCCGGAGGCGGTCGAGCGGCTTCGGCTCGGACTCCAGATCATGGCGCTGCGCGCCCTTGGGGACCCGGATGCCGCCGAGGAGGCGGTCCAGGAGACGATGGTGCGCGCCCTGGAGGCCTTGCGGGACGGCCGGCCCAGCGACCCCGACAAGCTCGGGGCGTTCGTGCGGGGGATCGCGCGTCACGTCATCGCTGACACCCACCGCGCCCGGCAGCGCAGCGCCCCGCTACAAGCCGTGCCTGAGGGGGAGCTCGGCACCAGTAAGGACGATCCTCTCACCACACTAATCACCGCAGAAGAACGCCACCGCGTCCGCCTGGCGCTGACCCGGCTCTCTGCCGGGGATCGCCAGATCCTGCATCTATCGTTCTTCGAGGGACTCACCCCAGCCGCGATCGCCGAGCGGCTGGGCGAGCCGGCGCTGCGCGTCAGGAAGCGGAAGTCCCGCGCTCTGGCCCGGCTGCGCCGGGCACTGCTCCCGGGCCCGAGCACCCGTCACGAATGGCGGTCTTCCACGACAAGGAAATGAAGGGGGCACGGAGGTCGACTTGAGCGAAGCATTGAGCTGCGACGCCATCGCGGGCCAAGGGCTGATCGAACGCTACCTGGTTGGCCTGCTTCCCGAGTCCGAGGTCGAGGCCCTGGAGTCCCACTATCTGACGTGTGCCCGCTGCCAGAGCGAATTGCGGCTGGCGGCGGCAATCCGGGACGTCCTTCCCGAGGTCCGGGAGACTCTGTCGATTGCCGATGCGAGCCGGGCCGCGATGACCGGGCGGCGGTTTGGCCGCCGCGCGAGGATCGGCGCCGTTGCCGCCGCGCTCGCCGCTGTCCTGGCCGGGGTTTTGTTGGTGCGGCCATCGACCATAGAGGGCCCCGGGCACCGCGAGGCGGTCCCGGAAACAGAGATCGTTCCGACAGTAGAGACACCCATCGGCGAAGTCGGTGGCATCAGGGAATTCCGTTGGGCAGCGGTGACCTCGGCCGACCTCTACGACGTCACGCTCTACAACGCGGCCGGCGATGTCCTGTGGCAAGTCAACAGCCTGCCGACCCGCGTCGCGCTCCCCGACACCGTACGGCTCGAGACTGGTGTCCTCTATCTGTGGCAGGTGAGTGCGCGTGTGGGATGGGACCGGTGGGTGAGCTCGGAGCTGGTGCGCTTCAGAATCTCCGAGCCCTGATCGGAGTTGCGCTATGAGGGGCCTCTCCATCACGACCTTGCTTTGCGGCCTGCTCGTGGCTGCCCCCGGGGACGCGTCCGCCCAGCAGCCAGCGAATGCGGCTGACATCGTGCGGCTCCTGGAAACGGGCGACGAGGCCGGGCTGCAGAGACAAGTTCGCGCGCAGCCAGAGGCTGTGCGGGGCACGCTGACCGAACTCTTCAAGCTCACCGTCCGCGCCACAGACTCGGACGACCGCGTGCACCTGCTCGACCAGGCCGAGCACTTGGCACAGGTGTACGCGCTGACGTGGTCCGACTCATTCCTCATCCGAAAGGTCAACCAGTTCGCCCGTTGGTCCACCGGGGAGCGCGCGGAGAACGTGGAAGCGGATAGCGTGCGGCGAGCCGGAATCGAGGCTTTTTACCGCGAGGGACCGGAGCCAGCGATGCGGCTCTGGGAGCGCAGCCTCACACTGTTCCGGGCGCTGAACGACGAAGCCGGGCAGGCCGCCGCGCTGGGCAATCTGGGAGCGGGCCACTACGTCATGGGCGACCTCGATCGCGCGCTCCGCTACTACGACCGCTCCTTCGAGCTCGCGGAGACAGCGGGCGATCACCGCACGTGCGGCAACGCGCTGGGCAACATCGCGAGCGTGCACAAGGATCGCGGCGAGTTTGCGGTCGCCGCTGAGTACTACGAGCGCGCACTGACGACCCGGGCGTTGACGGGCGATCGCAGCGGCGAGGCAGGGGACATCAATAACCTGGGCCTCGTGCGCCGAGCGCTGGGCGACCTGAAAGGTGCCGAGGAGTACTTCGGTCGCGCACTCGAGCTCAATCGGCGCGATGGCAGCGACCGAGCGGCCGCCGACAATCTGACCAACCTCGCCAACCTCGCCACGCGGCGTGGTCGCTACGAGAAGGCGCTCGGTCTCTACAACCAGGCGCTTGCGCTGCGGGTGGAGACCGGCGATCGCCGTGGTGAAGCGCTGGATCTCCAGAACCTCGGCCTGCTGCACCTCAACTGGGGCGACTACCCGGCAGCGCTTCAATCACTGGAGGCATCGCTAGCCATTCTCGAGCAGATCGGGCCGCCGGTCTGGCACGCTGAGGTGCGCGGAGACATCGCGGCGGTTCGCACTGCGATGGGTCATCTGCAGGCCGCCCGCACGGACCTGATTGAGGCCAGAGGTGAGGCCGCCGGCGATGAGTACCTGATGCCGGCGTTGGCGATGCAGGAAGCCGATCTGCTCACCGAGCTCAACGAGCTCGACCACGCCGCGGATCTCTACAGGGAGGCAAAGGCCGGCTTCGAGCGGCTGGACGATGCGACCGGAGAGGCCGAGGCGGAGGCGGGGCTCGGATACCTCCACCTGACTCGGGGCGACTACGGTGCTGCGGACGAGGCGCTGAGCCGAGCACTGCAGGTCCATCAGCGTACGGGCGACGTACGGCCAGCGGCGATGATCCAGCTGCACATCGGAGACTTGTGGTTTCTGCAGGGGGATACCGCCGGCGCACGTAGGGCCTATCAGGCTGCACTCGATGCATATGAGACGCTCGGCGAACCCATAGGACAGGCCGTGGCGCTCGCAGCGCTGGCGGATCTCGACCTGGACGCAGGCAGGCTGCACCGCGCCGAAGACGGGTATCGCGTGGCGCTCGCAATCCTGGAGGGCGAGCCGGCTGGGCCCGTCCGCTGGCAACTTCATTTGGGACGCGCCCTCGCGCTACGCGGGCAGGGCAGGCTGGATGAGGCAGTGGTGGAGTTCCGCCAATCGATGGGCGAGGTGGAAACGACTGGCGCGGCGTTGCCGATCGCCGAGCGCCGCTCCGGATACATGGAGGACAAGTGGGAAGTCTATGCGGAGCTGGCCAGCACAGAGTTGGCCCGCGGTCGCTCGGCAGCGGCCTTCGAGATCAGCGAGAGAATGCGCGCGCGCCAGCTAGTCGATCTCTTGGCACATGGCCGGACGGGAGCACGGACCCCGGAACTCACGCTTGTCCGGGAAGAAGAGAACCTGCGGCGGCAGATAGCTCATCACAGCGATCAGCTGTACGCCTCGGTCAACAGTGACGGCGGGTTCCGAAAGGCCAGAGGGGCCACCCCGGAACTCAATGAGCTCCGCGAATCCCTCGTCGCGGCACGGCAACGCTACGAGCGCCTGTTGGTGACGATGAAGGAGTCGCATCCCGAGTACGCTGCCATGTTCTCGGGGTCGGTTGCCACGGTGCCGCACGTACGGAGCTTATTGCCGGCTGCTACGGCGTTCGTCGAATACCTGGTGTCCGAGGACTGGAGCATCGCGTTCGTCGTCTCCAGCGACGACGTCGCCGCCGTCGAATTGCCGATCGACCATGAGACGCTGCGCCAGCTGACCCGGTTTCTGCGCGGTACGCTTGGCCCGACCGACGAGGATGAGCTATGGCGCACACCGCTCAGGCGGCTCCATCGCGAGCTGATCGCACCACTGGAGGAGGCCGGATACCTCGACGGCAAGAGGCTGCTCGTGATCGCGCCGCATGCGGAGCTGCACTACCTACCGTTCCAGGCGCTGCTGGCACCCGGCCCGAACGGCGAGAGTTTCCTGATCGAGCGGTACGACATCGCCTACACGCCGTCGGCCTCGGTCTGGGTCGAGCTCGCGTCGCGCGACCGGGACACTCAGGGACACGGCCTTCTCGCGATGGCACCGCAGCCCGACGCGCTCATCAACTCGACGGCCGAGGTACGTGGCATCAGCCGCGGCGATAAGCTGGCAGAGGTTCTGGTCGGCTCGCGCGCGACGGAGGGCAGGTTCAACGGGCTCGCCCCCGACCGTGAGATTCTGCACCTGGCCACCTTCGGCGTACTGAACAGGCGCAACCCGCTCTTCTCATACGTCCAGCTCTATCCGGATGAGGCAACCGATGGTCGGCTGGAGGCGCACGAGGTGTTCGGCCTCAGACTGAACGCCGATCTGATAGTGCTGAGCGCCTGCGAGACCGGCCTTGGCAGCGGCCTGCGCCACGACGTGCCACCCGGGGATGACTGGGTGGGACTGGTCCGCGCATTCCTGTACGCCGGAGCAAGCTCGGTGGTGGCCAGCCTCTGGTCGGTCGATGACCGGGCAACTGCGGTGCTGATGGAGAGCTTTCACGCGGGGCTGAAGAGTGGTGGCACCACGGCCCGGTCGTTGGCGGACGCCCAACGGGCACTGTTGAGCGAACCGCCCTACGCGAATCCGTTTTACTGGGCCGCGTTCCAATTGACTGGCGGGGTGGAATGAGCCGGCGGGGGATGCTGATTAACGACCTAGCGTACGAGCTAGCCAGCCAGGGAGGCTCTCATGGCTGCGGCAATATTCTCGATTTCGGTTAGGCGAACCGGCAGCGCCTGTCTCCTGCCGCTGGCACTGGCGCTCGCCGCAAGCCTCACGAGTTGTGGTGATGGTCCGACGGACGTACCGGACGCTGAGCAGCTGCCTGGGCTCACCATCTCCGACCCCATCACCGCACCGGCCGGTGCCAGCGCCTTTGCGGCCGTGCACACTCGTGGCAGCAGCGCCGCCGCGGCCCACGTGGTCTACGTTTCGGCCAGCCCAGGCACGTTTCCCGACGCCGAGACGATCACCATCACCAATACGACCAACGGGCAGGCAGAAACCGTCACGCCACTCGACGGTGGCTTCGACCCCGTCCCGCTCGAGGCCGAGCCGGGCGACGAGGTGGAGATCCTAATCCATGACTCGGCCGGCGGCACCACCCGGTACGCCTTCAGCGTGCCGGTGCGCCGGCGCCCACGCATCGTGCGCACTGCGCCGCCCAAGGATGCCACCGCGGTGGCCCTCTCGGTCAAGGTCAATCTCATCTTCACCGAGCCGGTGCACCGGAGCACCGTGACGCCAGAGACCGTGCGGCTGCAACTCGACAACGAGCCCGTGGCAGGGACGCTGGGGCTGAGTGATGACGGCCTGCGCGCAGTGTTCACGCCGGCGGGGCTGCTGCAGAGGGAATCCACGTACAGTCTAGTGATCACCACCGGCGTGCTCGACCTCGACGGGGAGTCGCTCGAGGAAGAGGTACGAGCGACGTTTACGACGGGAGTGTCCGTCGAAGTCCAGCTCTGCGCAAAGCAGGCCGTCGTCGAGGAGATCAACAACATCCAGGAGCCGTGGCCTGTCGACGACGCGGGCTGGACCGGGCCCGTGATCACCAGCACGGAGCCGGGCTGCGGGGTTACGGATGCTCCGTGGGCGCCGTATGGAACATTCACATACATGCCAGAGGGACCGGAACTCGAGTGGGAGTTTGAGGGCCACGGGTTCGTACCTCGCAACCCGACGAACGGCATTAATCACCAATACATACTGGTCTACTCTCCCGATCCGTGGCCTGGAAGGAACCTGGTCTGCCTGCCACAGCACGATTGGACCCCTGATTGCGGTGTGGACGGGCTCGGCTGCGAGAGGTGGGTGCGCCCGGGTACTCAGGGCAACCTGACAATCGAGGGTAGCTACGACTTCGGCACCGACCTCAACGATGCGAAGATCTGGGTCGTGCGTGCGGGGTGGGTGGACTGCACGGGTAATGGGGCGGAGGTGAGGGACCCTCCTTATCGAATTTGGGTCAACGACGAGCGGGTACCGCGCCTTACGAACGATTACAACGACGACGGCGAGGCCGACGCCACGGGGACAACGCGCACCTGTTGGCCAGGTTGCGACTGGGATGAGCGTATCCTCGCCTACGACTGGCTGTTCGAGACCGCCCGCATCAACTATCGCGACACCGACGGCCCGGGCTCCCAATGACGACGACCGGGAGCGGGCGGCGGAGCGTGATTGACTACCTAGCGCACAAGCTAGCCGGCCGGGAGGTCTTCATGGCTGCGGGAACGTTCTCGATACCGTTCAAGCACACCGGCAGCGCCTGCCTCCTGCTGCTGGCACTGGCACTCGCCACAAGCCTCACGAGTTGTGGTGATGGTCCGACGAACGCTCAGGCAGCCGACGACAATGGGCCGCTGCCCGGGCTCACCATCTCCGACCCCACCGCTGCACCGGCCGGTGCCAGCGCCTTCGCGGCTGTGCACACCCGAGGCAGCCCCGCCGCTGCGGGGAACGTGGTCTACATTTCGGCCAGCCCAGGCACATTTCCCGACGCCCAGGCAATCACCGTCACCAACACGGCCAACGGCGAGACCAGGACCGTCACACCGCTCGACGGTGGCTTCGATCCGGTCCCGCTCGAGGCCGAGCCGGACGACGAGGTGGAGATCCTAATCCACTACTCGGCCGGCGGTACCACCCGGTACGTGTTCAGCGTGCCGGGGCGCAGGCGCCCGCGCATCGTGCGCACCGCGCCGCCGAGGGACGCCACCGCAGTGGCGCTCTCCGTCAAAGTCAACCTCATCTTCACCGAGCCGGTGGACCGGAGCACCGTGACGCCAGAGACCGTACGGCTGCAACTCAACGACGACCCAGTGGCAGGCACGCTCTGGCTGAGTGACGACGGCCTGCGGGCCGAGTTCACGCCAGCAGGCCTGCTGCAGCGTGAGACAACCTATGCCCTGCTAGTCACGACCGACGTGGTCGACCTGGACGGTGAGCCGCTTGAGGAGGAGGTGCGAGCGACGTTCACGACGGGAGTGTCTGTCGAGGTAGAGCTCTGCGTGAAGCAGGCAGTCGTCGAGGAGATCAACGGCATACAGCAGCCGTGGCCGGTCGACGACGCGGGCTGGACCGGGCCCGTAGTCAACAGCACGGGGCCCGGCTGCGGGGTTACGGATGCTGAGTTTGCAGGATATGGAACGTTCAGGTACACGTCGGAGGGTCCGGAGTTCGAATGGGAGTTCGAAGGTCAGGGGCTAGTACCGTATCACTGGTCCAACGGCACCTACCACCGGTACGTGCTCGTTTACTATCCTGATCCGTGGCCGGGTCGGAACCTGGTCTGCCTCGGCCATGGAGAGGGGGATCCGTGGGGCAACATGACGCTCCAGGGTAGCTACGACTTTGGAACCGACGTCAACGACGCGAAGATCTGGATCGTGCGCAGGCACTGGGTGGACTGCACAGGCTACGAGGCCCATGGCGACGACCCACCATGGGTCAACGACGAACATGTGCCGCGCCTGACGAACGATCGGGACGAGGACGGCGCGGCCGACGCCACGATGACGCTTCGCTACTGTTCACCGCTATGCAACAACGGCTGGTATGATGGCGTGCTCGCGTACGACT
The DNA here is from genome assembly GCA_039584455.1 of Gemmatimonadota bacterium. Classification (GTDB taxonomy): domain Bacteria; phylum Gemmatimonadota; class Gemmatimonadetes; order Gemmatimonadales; family GWC2-71-9; genus WVYX01. Next base: position 1,980 of record JBDGXT010000038.1, on the reverse strand, counting down.
TCCTGTTCGAGACCGCCCGCATCAACTACCGCCACACACCGGGCAATCAGGTGCCGTAGGGCGGTCCGGGCGAAGCGCAAGAAATAGCAAAGGGCCCGCGACCGCGGGCCCTTCCGTTACTTCCTCTCCTCCTCCAGCTCCCGCTCCCGCTCCTCCTTGACCTTCTCTGCCACGTCCGGCGGGACCTGCTGGTAGCTGGACAGCGACCAGTGGAAGGTGCCGCGGCCGTGAGTCATGGAGTGCAGTTGCGTGGCGTAGCGGTACATCTCGGCCTCCGGCACGAACGCTTTCACCTTCGTGAGGCGCCTGTCCGGCTCACTCCCGAGGATCTGGCCGCGACGCGAGGAAAGGTCTCCCATGACCTCCCCGAGGTTCTCGTCAGGGGTCCACACCTCCACCTCGAGAATCGGCTCCAGCAGCACGGGCTTGGCACTCGGAGCCACACTCCGAAACGCTTGAATGCCCGCCATCTTAAATGATTGCTCGCTCGAGTCCACGTTGTGGTACGAGCCGTCGTAGCACTCCACGCGGAAATCCACGCAGGGGTAATGAGCCAGCACACCCCGCGCCGCTGCTTCCTGCACCCCCTTGTTCACGGCCGGGATGTACTTCTGGCCGCGCCCACCGGTCTGCTTCTTGTGCCGCCCCTGTCCTTCCGCCTTCCCCTTGAAGGTCTCCCGGTACGGGATCCGCGGCCTCCCGAGCTCGGCGTGCACCCCGAATTTGCGCGCTAGCCGGCCCACGATGATCTCGAGGTGCCGCTCCCCTCGGCCGCTGATCAACGTCTGCGCCAGCTCGGCATTGTACGTGTGCTGGAAGGTCGGATCCTCCTCGTGCAGCTTGTGCAGCCCCGTGGAGAGTTTGTCCTCTTCCCCCCGCTTCGTGACCTTCACCGACAGCACAGTGAGCGGCTCGGGGAAGGGGATCTTGCGGATCACGATCTTCTTAGCCTGGGTGGACAGCGTGTCGTTCGTATGGGTGTCCTTGAGCTTCGCGACCACGCCGAGGTCGCCCGCGTGGAGCACTGGGACCTCGCTCCGGTCCTTCCCCTGGGCCACGGAGAGGTGGTTCAGCTTCTCCGTCGTGCTGCGCGGCGCGTTGTACACCTCCTGGCCGTTAGAGACACTCCCTGAGTAGATCCGGAACAGCGAGACATCGCCCACGTGCGGCTCGGACACGGTCTTGAAGACCTGTGCCACGAAGGGCGAATCGTCGGACGGAGTCAGCTCGATCTCCTTGGCATCGCCCCAGGTCTCGCCCTTCAGGGAAGGCCGTTGCGTAGGTGCCGGAACCAGCTCCACCAGCTTGGTGAGCAACGCACGCATACCGTAGGTCAGGTACGCCGAGCCGCACAGGAGCGGGCAGATCTCACCCTGGGCCATGCCTACCTTCAGGGCGGCGATAGCCTCGTCGCGGGAGATCTCCTCCCCGCCCAGGTAGCGCTCGAGCAGCTCGTCGCTGGTGGTGGCGATCGTCTCGATCAGCTCCTGCCGGTACGTCTCGAACCGGCCCATGTATTCCTCGGGCACGTCGACTTCGTCGTACTCACCGGTCTTGGTGCCCTTCTTGTACATGTGGCACTTCTTGGAGAACAGATTGACGATGCCGTGGAAATCCGGGCCTTCACCCACCGGGATCTCGATTGGGACGACCTTCGACGTCAGGTGGTCCTTGATGTCCCGAAAGACCTTCTCGAAGTCGGCATGTTCCTTGTCCAACAGCGACAGGAAGAACATCCGCGGGATCCCGTGAGCTTCGGCGTACTCCCACACCACCTCCGTGCCCACCTCGACACCCGCCGTGGCACTGACCACCGCCAACGCGGCATCGGCGGCGTATACGCCGGCCATCGCGTCACCGGTGAAGTCCAGGTAACCCGGGGTGTCGATGAAGTTGATCTTGGTCTTTTCCCACTCAGCGTGGGCGAGGGCGAGGTTGATGGAGTACTGCCGTTCGATCTCGTCGGGGGTGTAGTCGGTG
>JBDGXT010000286.1:0-5533 GCA_039584455.1 Gemmatimonadota bacterium | reverse complement strand
GCGGACTTCGGCATCGCCGCCCACTGGGTCTACAAGGAGAGCAAGAAGCGCGACGAGCTGGACGGACACTTCGAGTGGTTCCGCCAGTTGCTCGAGCTGCAGCAGGACGCTCACACGCCCGAGGAATTCCTCGAGTTCCTCAAGATCGATCTGTACCAGGACGAGATCTTCGTCTTCACGCCGCGCGGCGACGTGAAGCGGCTCCCGGCGGGCGCCACGCCGCTCGACTTTGCCTTCGCGGTCCACACCGAGGTCGGCCTGCGCTGCCAGGGAGCCAGGGTGAACGGCCGCATCGCCCCGCTGCACCGGCCGCTCAAGAACGGCGACACGGTAGAGATCCTCACCGGTCCGCACGCCAAGCCGAGCAAGGACTGGCTGAGCCACGTGCGCACGGCGCGGGCGCGGCACAAGGTGCGGCAGTGGATCAAGCAGGAGGAGGCGGAGCGGAGCATCGGCCTGGGCAAAGAGATCCTGGAGCGGGAGTTGCGCCGCCGCCGTCTCGCTATGCCCGACGCCGCCGCGCTAGAGCGGGCGGCCGAGCGGCTGTCGGTCGGGGACGGCGACACGCTGTACCAGGTGCTGGGGCGGGGCGACACCCCCATCGGGCAGGTGGTCAAGGCGCTCTTCCCCGAGCGGAGCAGCCAGGAGCTCCAGGCGCCCAAGCCCACCGGGTTCGGCCTCGGCCGGGTAATGGACCGGATCCGCGTGGGGCGCGGCCTCAAGATCCATGGGGTGGACGGGCTCCTCGCATTTCGATCCACCGCAAGGACTGTCCCAACCTGCTCGTCATGTCGGACGATCCGGAGCGGCGCGTGGAGATCGACTGGAAATCGGTCGAGGGTGAGGTGTTCGTGGTGTCGCTCGGCGTCGTGGGCGAGGACCGCCGCGGCTTGTACGCCGACCTGATGGAGGCGATCTCGGACACGGGGACGAACATCAAGAGCGCCGAGCTGTGGAGTCAGGACGGCGCCATGGCGGGCGCGGTGTTCGTCGAGGTGGACAACCACAACCACCTCGCCAAGGTGATGCGGGCGATGCGGCGGGTGAAGGGGGTGCAGACGGTGGAGCGGCGCGAGGCGACGGCGCGGCCGAGCGGGAGCAATCCGCTGGCTACGTAGCCTCGGCGCTCGGCAGGACCCCGGCCTCGCTCAGCCCAGGCTTAGCCCCTTTCCCGCCTCCCGATCGCCCCGTCGTACCCGCTCCCCATTCCCTGTTCCCCGTTCCCATTATCTTCTCCCCATGGCCGACTTCGATCTTCAGATGCCGTTTTCGCTCGCGGGTGACCAGCCGCGGGCCGTGGAGGAGTTGGTGGCGGGGCTGGGGCGGGGGGATCAGTACCAGACGCTCCTTGGGGTGACCGGCTCGGGGAAGACCGTCACCATGGCGAATGTGATCGCCGCGCACGGTCGGCCCACCCTCATCTTGTCGCACAACAAGACGTTGGCCGCCCAGCTCTACGGTGAGCTCAAGTCGTTTTTCCCGCGCAACGCGGTCGAGTACTTCGTCTCCTACTACGATTACTACCAGCCCGAGGCGTACGTGCCGCAGACCGACACGTACATCGAGAAAGACGCCTCCATCAACGAGGACATCGACGCACTGCGGCTGCGCGCCACCTCGAGCCTCGTGGAGCGGGAGGACGTGGTCGTGGTCTCGTCGGTGAGCGCCATCTATGGACTGGGCGATCCGGTGCAGTACCGCGAGCTCATGGTGACCGTGGACGCAGGTGAGGAGCGCCCGCGGGACGGCGTGCTGGAGGAGTTGGTGCAGATCCAGTACCGCCGCAACGACGTGGTACTGGAGCGGGGCACCTTCCGGGTGCGGGGCGACACGGTGGAGATCCTGCCGGCCTACGAGGAACAGGCGGTACGCATCGAGTTCTGGGGCGACGAAGTGGAGCGTATTTCCAAGATCGATCCGCTCACCGGGAACGTGATCACGCAGCTGCAGCGGTGCGCCATCTACCCGGCCACGCACTACGTGACGCGGCGGCCCACGGTCGAGCGCGCGGCGCGTGCCATCAAAGGCGAGCTGGTGGAGAGCCTCCGTGCCTTCCGCGAGCAGGGCAAGCTGCTCGAGGCGCAGCGCCTGGAGTCACGCACCATGTTCGACCTCGACATGCTGCTCGAAATCGGCACGTGTGCCGGGGTCGAGAACTACAGCCGGCACATGGACGGGCGCCGTTCGGGTGAGCGTCCGGCCTGCCTGCTGGACTACTTCCCGGACGACTACCTCACGATCCTCGATGAGTCGCACGTCAGCCTGCCGCAGATCGGGGGGATGTACCATGGTGACCGCTCGCGCAAGCTGACGCTGGTGGACTATGGGTTCCGGCTGCCGTCGGCGCTCGACAACCGGCCGCTCAACTTCGCCGAGTTCATGGAGCTGACTCCCAACATGGTGTTCGTGTCGGCGACGCCGGGGGACTTCGAGCTGGAGCGCTCCGAGGGCGTGGTGGTGGAGCAGATCATCCGGCCCACCGGCCTGGTGGATCCCCAGGTGGAGGTGCGGCCGGTGCGCGGCCAGGTGGACGACCTGCTGGCCGAGATCCGACGCTGCGTCGCCGGCCGTGAGCGCGTGCTGGTGACCACGCTGACCAAGCGGATGGCCGAGGACCTGACCGACTACCTGCAGCAGACGGGTGTGCGGGTGCGCTACATGCACTCCGACATCGACGCCATCGAGCGCATGGAGATCGTGCGAGGCCTGCGGCTCGGGGAGTTCGACGTGCTCGTTGGGATCAATCTGCTGCGCGAGGGGCTCGACCTGCCGGAGCTTCCTCCGGTCCGACCGGTCGCTGATCCAGACCGTGGGGCGTGCCGCCCGCAACCTGAGCGGCCGTGGCATCCTCTACGCCGACCGCATGACGGGCTCCATGGAGCGCGCGCTCGAGGAGATGAATCGGCGTCGCGCGCGACAGGAGGCGCACAACGAGGAGCACGGGATTACGCCCGTCTCGATCCACAAGTCGGTGGACCAGGTACGCCTGGTGACGCGCGTGGCCGACGCGCGCGCGCCGCGTCCGGAACCGGAGGCCGCCGTGCGAGGGGCGAGCCTCGATCGCGAGAGCCTGATCGAGGTGCTCGAGCAACAGATGCGTGAGGCGGCCGCCGAGCTGGACTTCGAGCTGGCGGCACAGCTGCGCGACCAGATCTTCGATCTCAAGGCCGAAGGCGATCCGGAGCGGAAGTCGCCCCGGGGAGCGAAGCTGGGCAAGCCGAAGCGGGCGGGAGCGAAGCGCCGTGCGTGAGGTCGTCTCGCTGGACGAGCTGTGTGCAGCGGGCGCGCGGCTGTGGCAAGAGCTGGCTCCTGGCTCGGTCGTGTGGCTCACGGGGGAGCTCGGCGCCGGGAAGACCACCTTCGTGCAGGCGTTGGCTCGCGCGGCCGAGGCCGAGGCAGCCCGCAGCCCGTCGTTTGCGCTGGTGCACGAGTACGCGTCGCCGCACGGCTTGCTGGTGCATGCGGACTGCTACCGACTGCGCGAGCCCGCGGAGGCGATCGATCTCGACTTCCCCGGCCTCGTGCGGGAAGCGCGGCTGCTGCTGGTCGAATGGCCAGAGAAAGCAGGCTCGTTCGCGCCGCCTCCCGATGCCCACGTCAAGCTATCGCACGCGGACGACCCCGATCGCCGCGTGCTGGAGCGTGTCGCGTGAGCCTCTACCTCGCCATCGAAACGGCCACCGACCTGGGGAGTGTGGCGGTGGGGGAGCCGGGGCGAGCGGCGAGCGAGGTGCTGTTTGGCGAGCGGCGCCACGCGTCGGATCTCACCCCGGCGGTGGAGGAGACCCTGCGGCTCGCGGGGGCCACGTACGGCGACCTCGCCGGCATCGTCGTGGCGAACGGTCCCGGGAGCTTCACGGGCCTGCGGATCGGGGTAGCGACCGCCAAGGGCATCCTGCGCGTGCACGACCGGCTCACGCTACACGTGGCGCCGTCGCTGCTCGTCGCTGCCTGGGTGGCCCACCGGTTCGCGGCGGGGCCCGTGACGGCGCTGTACGATGCGCTGCGCGGCGACGTGTTCGGTGTGGTGGTCGAGGTGAGCGACCGGAGTGTGGTGGAGCGAGTTGCACCCACCTGTTGCTCCGTCGCCGAGCTGGTGGAGCGCTCGCCGGTCGCACCGGTCCTGGCAGTGGGGGACGGGGCGGCGCTGTACGCGGATGAGGTGCGACAGTGGACGGGCCGCGACCCTGTGGGTCCCCCGGCGGGCGCCCCACGTGCGAGCGCCTTGTTGGAGTTGCTGGCGGTGGAGCGGGGCACGGTACGGGTGGAAGATCCCGAGGGCTTTGAGCCCGAGTACGGACGCCTGGCCACCGCCCAGGTTCGCTGGGAAGCGCAGCATGGTCGACCCCTACCGCGTTCGGGCGGCACGTCCGGCTGATCTCGAGGCGCTGGCCGCCCTCGAGCAGCAGATCTTTCCCGACCCCTGGGCGCTGGAGAGCTTTCGCCAGTTCCAGGAGGGCGTCGTCCTCGTGGCCGACGATGCTCAGGAGGTCGTGGGATACACCGTCGCACGGTGGGTGCTGGAACAGGGCGAGATCCTCAATCTGGCGGTCCACCCCGATCACCGCCGCCGCCGCGTGGCGTCACGCCTGTTGCACGCCGTGCTCGATGCGCTGTGGGAAGAAGGTGTGCGGATGGCGTTTCTCGAGGTGCGCCAGTCGAACGGTGGCGCGCGAAGGTTCTACGAGCGGCATGGGTTCAGCGAGGTCGGGAAGCGCCGCAATTACTACCGCCACCCCCGCGAGGACGCCCTCATCCTGGCACGCTCGATGGACGACGTGCCGCCCTCCGAGTGACGGTTTGACACCCGCGAACCAACCCGTTTGACTAGACACGCCATGCAACCGCGCAAACTCGTCGAGTGCGTCCCCAACTTCTCCGAGGGACGTGACCAACAGGTCATCGAGGCCATTGCCGACGCGGTGCGAAGGACACCGGGGTGCACGCTGCTCGATGTGGATCCCGGTCGATCGACCAACCGCACGGTGTACACCTTCGTGGGCGCCCCGGACGCGGTCGTCGAGGGCGCGCTCGCCGCCGCGCGCGTCGCGCGAGAGCGGATCGACATGCGACGCCACTCGGGCGAGCATCCGCGCATGGGGGCGATGGACGTCTGTCCCTTCGTGCCCGTGGCCAACGTGACGATGGACGTGTGCGTGGGTCTGGCCAGGGAGTTCGGTGCGCGGGCGAGCGAGGAGCTGGGCGTCCCGCTCTTCCTGTACGAGGCGGCGGCGGAGCAGGACTATCGCACGGCGCTCAAGGACATTCGGGAGGGCGAGTACGAGGGTCTCGCCGAGAAGCTCACCCGGAAGGAGTGGGCCCCCGATTTCGGGCCGGCGCGGTTCGTGCCGGAGTGGGGTGCCACCGCGACGGGGGCGCGGTTCTTCCTCGTCGCCTACAACGTGAACGTGCTCGGCACCAAGCAGCAGGCACATCGCATCGCGCTGGACCTGCGGGAGCAGGGACGAGGGCCGGATCGGCCGGGACGGCTCGAGAAGGTCAAGGGGATCGGGTGGTACGTGGACGAGTACGA
>JBDGXT010000285.1:0-2761 GCA_039584455.1 Gemmatimonadota bacterium | reverse complement strand
TCAGTCGGCGGGCCGCAGTGCCACCAACATCCACTGGTGCGAGCGGCGGTAGCCGCCTGCCGTGGTGAACTCTCTGTCGCGCGCCACGATCTCGAAGCCAGCCTCCGCAAGTTCGCGCTCCGCGATCTCCATCGCAATCGTGTGGCGCGCGGTCTGGCCGGAACGGGACGCCGACGGGTCAGGCGGCTGGAAGTCGAGCATGACCAGGCGCCCTCCCGGCGCGAGCGCCTCCCGAATGCGGGACAGCATCGCCGCGTATTCGGTCATCTCGTGGTACGTGTCCACGACCAGCACGGCGTCGAGCTCGCCCGCCGCCAGGAGGGGGTTGTCCACCTCGCCGCGGATCACCTCGACGTTGGTGAGGGAGTCGGCATCGATACGGTTCCGCAGCCGGCGCAGGCTGGACTCGTCGATGTCCACCGCGTAGACCCGGCCAGCGTTGCCGACCTGGGCGGCGAGCCGCACGGTGAAGTACCCGCGGCCGGCGCCCACGTCGGCGACGCGGCTCCCCTCGCCGATCGCCAGGGCGGCGAAGACGTCGGGGACCCGCTGCCAGGAGTCGCGGGCCGCGTCCCGCTGTGCTGCGAGGCCCGAGGAGAGCCAGGCCGTCGCGATGAGGACCACGAGTGCGACCTTCGTCACATCCGCCCCGCGGCCGCGCCGGTAGGGTATCAGTGCCATGACCAACTCCCAGGGATGGGGCACGGTTCAGTTCGCCTCGGTGATCACCGAGGCGGAGGTGCGGTGGCGCAACCAGGTGCTCCCGGAGATCCAGACGTCTCCGAGCCTCCAGGCGCGCATCCAGCAGGATCCCATCCTGCGTGAGGCGCTGATCGTGCTCACGGCCGGGCTGCGCGAGGACGCCGTGGCGGCGGCCGAACGACTGCGCAGTCGCTGGTTCCCGTTCCACGGTCTCAACGAGATCGGGGAGCAGCGCCGCAAGTGGCTCGGCGACCTGCAGGAGGTCACCGCCTCGGAGGCCAGGGAGCGCGGCGCCACTGAGGAGCGGGTCAAGGACCTCGTGAACGAGCAGGCCGTGTGGCTCGCCGTCATGCGCTCACCCATGAAGAGCACGGCCCCCCAGGTCTGGAAGCAGGCGCAGAAGCGCTGGATCCAGGAGTACAAGAGCGACGTCCTGACGGAAGTGAATGGGTCGGCCCGCCGCCGGCACGGCGCGCAGCCGGTGGGGTTCGAGCCGCCGTCTCCGGAGCGGTTCTTCGCCGAGACCCGCCTGCTGGCCATGGAGAGCCTGAACACGGTCTGGTTGTGTGAGAAGGCGGGGACACAGCTCAGCGATGCGCAGAAGAACGTGCTGCGGCTCACCTACGTCACGGGCCTCATGGAGGATCACATCGCCGACCAGATGGGGCTCTCGATCGAAGCGGTCGGCAAGCTCAAGCGGAACGTGATGGCGGCCCTGCGGGCGGCGCTGGGGTAGCGCCGGGCAGCACCGCTGCCGGACCGTGCTCCCACGGCTCGGCTCATTCCCACTTGTCCCACGCGATCAACAACACCCGCCACAGCAGGAAGGCGACCAGCGCCAGACCCAAGTACGTCAGCATCGTAGACTCTAATACGGCCGCACGTCCGGCGCAGTTCCAGCGTCGCGACGGTGCGGGATTTTGTTACGAGCGCGATTGGAGCTCGTAGTGTGAACAGGCGGCGGAGACGGCGTCTCCACAATTCCACACGGCGTGGGAAATCACTGCACTGCGGTATGAGCACGGCACTTCTCACTCCACACGGGACGCACACCGGCATGCGTCTCCGAAGAAAGAGCGGCGCTTGCGGTGCGCAGTGCGTGACGTAGCTTGAGCCACCTCAATTGGTGGTCAGGCCCCTCCCCCCGACCACCAGCGGTTTCCACTGCACACCAACACTCGGTTGGGATGCCCGACTACACGCTCGTAGGCTATCAGAAGATCGCACAGCAGGCGGCCCTCGACGCCGCCGTGGTTCGTTGTCCGCGCGATGGGGCGGTCATGCGGGTCATGGCCTCGCGTGCGGAGCACACCGGTCGTAACGGAACGATCCTGCGCGAGTTTGACCGCCTACCCAGGGGGAGCGACTGGCGGGTGGTGGAGCTCGATCTGGAATGTCCGGCGTGCCGGCGCCGGGCGGACGGCGTGCGCCCGGCCAGCGATCCCGCCGAGTGTCCCTACCAATGGGGTCTGTTCGAGGCCCGCCGCCGCAGCGATCCGGGATCCGAGCGGCGGGTCGAGGCTGGCTCAGCGTAAACCACTGCGATGAAATGAGTTAAGCGTGCCGCTTGCGCGGTGCTCTCTTCGCTGGTATAATGGGTAACCAGATGGTTACCTTTTCTGAGCGTCATCTCGACCTCACGTTCGCCGCTCTCGCGGATCCCACCCGCCGCGCCATCCTGTCGCGGTTGGCGGTAGGGGACGCATCGGTCGGCGAGCTCGCCCTCCCGTTCGCGATCTCGCGGCCGGCGGTGTCCAAGCACCTACGGGTCCTGGAGCGCGCCGGACTCGTGCAGCGCAGCAAGGACGGCCGGGTAAGCCGCTGCGGGTTGGACGCCCGACCGATGCAGGAGGCCGCTGAATGGGTAGAGCACTACCGGCGCTTCTGGGAGGAGCGACTCGACGCGTTGGCCACGTACCTCGAAGGGAAGGAGCAGGACCGATGACCCCAGCTACCACCACCCACGTTGTGCACCTCACCCGCACCATTCGGGCGTCGCGGGAGGAGGTCTTCAAGGCCTGGACGGAGCCCGAGCAGATGAAGCAGTGGTATGCGCCGG
>JBDGXT010000284.1:0-5974 GCA_039584455.1 Gemmatimonadota bacterium | reverse complement strand
TTCGGCGAGACCGATTAGCTTGTTGGTAGTTCGATCCGCGGGGCGTGGCGCAGCCCGGTAGCGCGCCTGCTTTGGGAGCAGGAGGTCCCGGGTTCAAATCCCGGCGCCCCGACTACTGCACGATTCCTCACCGCTGCGTGTCCGCTCACCATCCTCATTGCGCATACCCCTATGACACGGGTATCGACCCAACGGCCGGTACCCCACAACACTTCCCAACAGGAGATAGCACCATGCGGTATGCGTCGAGGGGCCTGCCAGCCCTCCTGATCCTGGCGGCCTGCACCGGAGGCGACCAACGGGCCAGCAGTGTGGCGGAGTCGTCGAGATCGCCGCTCGGCACCGTGCAGCTCGCCAATTCGTGTGCGGAGGATGCGATCATTCACCTGGAGCCGGGGTGGCGCTGCTCCACAGTATGACCTACGAGACCTTGGCGAGGCAGCTGCAGTCCGGCGCCCAGTTCATGGACTCTTCGTGGTGCCCGGATATATTGAGGCAGAAGCGACACGCAGGCGGGCACCATGGACAATCTTCTCGGGTCGCTGGTGGCGGGAGTCGTGGGTGGGGTCGTAGTGCTGCTGTTTCAGGGCGCGTACCGCAAGGTGCAGGCGGCCGGCGGAGCCAAGTCGATCGCGTCCCGGGCGAAGCGCCGCTTCATCATCAAGCTCACGAAGGAACAGCAAGAAGAACTCAAGATCGCGACGGGCATCGAGGCCGAGTCGTTGGAGTACTCCGAGAGCGAGCTGGAATCCAGAAAGGCGCCCAAGCTGGAGAAGCAGAAGCACCTGCATGGCCTGTGGGTCGCCCTCGGGTTGGACGACTAGCGAGGCACCCGAACCCGACGAACGCGAAGCGCCCGGCCTGTACCGGGCGCTTTGCACTGTGCGCTGCCTTTGATGGCGGGCGGTCGTTTCATAAATTGCCTCAGTCCTTCTAAGCCGAGGGTCCCAGGTTCGAGTCCTGGCGGGCGCATCCCATCACCCCGAGCCCTCGCGGGCGACCTTCACCTTGCGCCACAGGTAAACGGCTAGCCAGGTATACGCCGCAGCGTAACCGACGGCGAACACTGAGACCTTGCGCACGGCGCGCCCAATCGTGGGCTCGAGCTGCGGTGCCACATTGTGCCATGCCTGTGGCGCCGCCACGATGTAGATCGCGTACACGGCAACCAGGCCGATTGCGATGAGCTGCGCCGCCATCGCCAGGGCTTGCGCGGGCGCCCACCAGCCACGGTGCGCGACGCCGAGGGCGAGCAGCAGGACCCCAACCGTGCCCAGGGCCATGTGGTCGAAGTGCGCCCCGACAGTCGCGAACTCCCATTCCGGCCGTCCGAAGCGCAGCGGGAACCACAACAGCGCCAGGTCGGCCCAGCCTACCACGGTCAGAGCCGCACCAACGCACGCCGTGGCAGTCCAGAGCGGCACCCGCGGGGGTCTGTGTGGCGCCTGAGTCGAGAAGATCGGCCGTGGCTCCATGGACCGACTGTGCGGGCCCGGACGGGGCGGGGCGCGCCACCGGCGCGCAGCACCCAGCTGCCCTCCGGCATGACGCGCTCGGCTGCGCGCCGCGGGCCCGACGCCCGACTCAGGCGGTCGAGCGGGAGGGACCTCCAGTGGCCGGGCAGGCCCGCCCACGTCGGTGATGCGAACGATGGCGTGACCCCTGGCCTCTCGGGGGGCGGGGGGCTGACCAGGCATCAGGATCGACGGCGCCTCATTTCGGGCCGCGGCCCCTGCCTCGTCTCTGACACGGAGCTCCGCACGCAGCTCCGTGATGGGCGCGCGGGGCGGCAACACAGGTCCTCCCTGGGTCGCCGTCGGCGCCTCGCCGGGGCGTGGCCCATCCGGACCAGCCGGCGGTTCAAATGCCGCAGGGGCCGCGTCCGGCTCGTCGGGCTCTTCCGGGACCGGAGCGTGCACTTCCTGCAATGGCATTGTCGCGGACGGCGCGCCGGCCCCGGGCTCCGGCGCTCGCGCCGAGGGGGCCGTGGACGATGCGGTGGGCTTCGCACCTGGCTGCGGCTCGGGGGGCGATGCAGACTCCGCCGTGCCGGCCGAGGGCGAGGGCGCGTTGTGCTCAGCACGTTGGGGTGGCCCGGGAGGTGCCGCGCTCCGCTGCGGCACTGCGGGCTCCGTCGGCACAGCAGGCTCGGGTGGCGCCACGGTCTCTGGGGCGCCGGACTCGGGCTCCGGCTGCTGCGCCGAACCCGGACCGATGGAGCCAACTGTCTCGCCCTCACCCTCCCGCCTCACCGTGCACTGGTAATCCACCACAGCGCCGTCCGAGTCCCGACGCACCGCTCCGGTCAACAACACGCGAATCGGTGAACCATCCCTGCACCGCATCTGCACCGCGAGGTCACGCACCGTCCCGGACTCGAACACCGCACCCTGGAATCGGTACAGTTCGTCAGCGCCGGCGAAGAGGAGCCGTGCATCCAGACCCAGGAACTCGATCGGGGAGTACCCGAACAGCCTCGCCGCGGTGCCGTTCGCGTGGCTGACGAGTCCCCCCCGCGAGCACACGAATACCGCGTCACGTGAGAGCGCGAGCAGGCCCCGATAGAGCGCGTCACGCTCATGCAGCGCCTCCTCCAGGGGCCCGCGCGCTGTGATGTCCCGCGCCACGGTCAGCACATAGTCCCGATCTCCCACGCGGCGCCGCACCATGGTGATCTCGACCGGGAACGTCGTGCCGTCCTTCCGCCGCACCACCCCGTGGTCCAGCTGTTGCGGGCGCGCAGCGCTGCGTGTGTCGGTGAATGTGTCGTGGGCCGGTCGATCGAAGCGGAGGGGAGAGAGGAGGGGGAGGTCGCTGAGGTGTTGGGTGACGAGCTGCCCGTGAGCCATGCGGAGCCAGCGGCAGGCGGTCTCATTGGCGTCGACCACCCGGCCGCTGCTCACCTCTGTCACCAGAATGGCCTCGCCGGCACCGTCCAGGATGTGGCGAAACTCGGCCGTCGCCGGAGTCGGCTCCGGGTGTTGCTGGTCCTGCGCCTCCATCTGATGGGTCGCCTCGGGCACTCGGTTCTGCCCAGAAATGCGAGCAAAAGGCGTGCCCCCTGGGCTCAGCGGTCTCCCAACATCTCCCGCACGCCCACGTCACCCGTCAGCTGGAGCGGCACCCAGCGTTCTCCACCCGGTGTCTGCACCTGGAGGCGCCCTTCGAGCCGGTAGGCCACGGCGCCGCGTGTCAGCAGGCCCCGGGCGGCAGCACCCACACCCTGCCAGGTGAACTCCATGGGAACCGTGACCCAGGTTTGCTCCCCCGCAGTGAGCTTGGCCCCCCCTTCGAATACAGCCTCGCCGAAGTGGGTGTCCTCCAGATCGAGTGTGGCACCGAGCTGGCCCCCGCGCAGCTGGTAGGGGTTCGGGTTGTAGATGGCGAGCTGCAGCCGGAGCGCGCCGCCCCTGAAATCGAGCCGGGTGACCTCGATGAACTCCAGTCGAACGGTGGGGGACTCGAAGCTGAAGCGCTTGAACAGGGCGCAGCCCGAGACCGAGGCGGCCAACCCGAGGCACAGGACGGCGGAGCCCAGCTTCGCGGGCGAGCGGCGCAGGATCCGCTTGAGCGAGCAGGATCGGCCGGGCAGGGGTCGGTTGCGGAACCCTCGAGCGGGAGGCAACTTCCCCTCGAACACACTGGAGCCCCGGCCGTGTAAGATATTGATGAACAACGCTTTATGTTGTTCATCGAAGGCAGCAGCGGCGGCGTATGCGGTGCATGAGCCGCAGCCCCCGCGGCTGCTGGAACCGAACCCGGAGGACAGGGGCGGTGGACGATACGAGACCCGCGGCGCAGGCCGACGGGACGAACTCCAGGCGCATGTTCGCGGAGCGCCCCGGCGAGCCGCATGCCCCGCCGTATGTCCCCGCGCCCGGTGGAGCAGAACCCACCGGCGGTGCGGCCGGGGCCGCGCCCAGCCCGGAGGGCGGAGCCGAGCCGGGGCAGCAGGGTGCCCCCGACTCCCCGGCCGACCTCGTGTTCATCGTGCGCGAGGATGGAGAGATCCGCTTCGCCAACCGTCCGGTCGGCGGCTTCACCGAGGAAGAGATCGTCGGGAGCACCATCTTCGAGTGGATCTCCCCCAGCCATAGGGATGTGCTGCGCCAGAGCATCGAGCAGGTCTTCGCCACCGGGCGACCCCAGCTGCTCGACCTGGCGGGCCTACCGGCCGACGGCGAGGGCTGGTTCGAGTGGCGCGTCAAACCGAACCGCCGCGAGGGGGTGGTCGTGTCGGCCACCCTGGTGGCGCACGACATCTCGCGCCACAAACGCACGCAATACGAGCTGCAGCAGCGCGCCGTGGAACTGGAGCGGCTGCTGGAGGAACGCGCCGCCGACCTGGCACAGGCGAAGACCTCGGTGGCGGAGCACGCCAGGGCCCACGAGGCCGGCGACCGCATCTGGCAGCGCTTTCGCACCCTGCTGGACGAGGCCGGTGAGGCCATCTTCATCACCGATCCCGCATCCAAACGGATCATCGATGTGAACGAGACCGCGTGCCGCTGGGTGCGCGAACCGCGCGACCGGATCATCGGACAGCCCGTCGAGGAACTGCCGCTCGAGTTTCCCGTCCTGCCGCCCGAGGAAGCCGAGCTCAGCTTTACCGAGACGCGCGACACGCGCCGGCCGATCATCCTCAACAACCACGTGCACCGGCGGAGTGACGGCTCCACATTCCCGGTGGAGGTGGCCGTCGCCACTCACGTCATGGGCCAAGAGCAGTACGTGCTGGCCGTGGTGCGCGACATCAAGGATCGCCACCGGATCGAGGCGACCCTGTTGGAGGCCGAGGCACGCTACCGCAGTCTCTTCGACCAGGCGTTCGACGCGATCTACCTCACCGATCGCGGCGGCGAGATCGTGGACGCCAACCGCGCCGCCGTCGAGCTGTTCGGTTACGCGCGAGAGGAGTTAATCGGCCTCGACGCGCGCCGGCTCTTCCCCCGTGCCGACGACATCCGAGCGTTCCAGCGGGGGATGACCGATCGGGGCAGTGTGGCAGGCCTCGAGGTCGAGCTGGAGAACAAGGGGGGGACCCGGATCCGCGCCCTCTTGTCTGCCACGCGCCGCCTCGCCGGGGACGGGACAATCCGCGGGTACCAGTGCGCCGTTCGCGGGGCGGAGACGAGCGCGGCGCAAGCTTCCACACCTGCCTCACCCGGGCCACCGACAAGGACGCCTGACCAGGCGGTCAGGCAGACCGTGCTGCTGTACGACCGGGACGCGATCGCCCTGGCGGAAACCACGGCGATCCTGCAACAGGCTGAGATTCGGGTCCTTACAGCCGACAGCTCGGAGCGCGCCCTGGCGCTGTTCTGGCAGCGGCGGGACGACCTCACGGCCACGATTCTGGCGGTGGAGCCGGGGGAGCTTGGCGGCCAGGCGCTCATCGAGGAGATGCGGCGCCTTGATCCCGCGGCGCCGATCGTGCTGCTGAGCGATTCCGATCCCCTCGCGGTTGCAGAGCAGTTCGCCGACCTCGGGGTGTTGGCGTTCCTGCAGAAGCCGACCCACCCCCTGGCACTGGTGCAGCGCATCCGCCAAGCGGCCCCGCCCGAACCCTCCCAGTAGCCCTCCGCACGACCCGCTCGGGTGCCCGAGCGAAGCAGTCTGCTTTGTGCGCAGAAATCCCGGCCCGAGAGTGAGTTACACCCCTTGACGCCCCGCCTCCCATGCTCGCCGGGATCTTGTGATCCTGGCGACTCGCTCTTTGAAAACCGACGGACAAAGGGACACAAGGAGTGCGGCCCCATTTGAAGCAGCAGGATGTCGGAATCCTGCTTGCTGAGGGGAACATGACTCCGAATTGTGATTCGGACGACGAAATGTCGTTCCGATGAGTCACATCGAACTACTCTGTTGGAGAGTTTGATCCTGGCTCAGGACGAACGCTGGCGGCGTGCCTAACACATGCAAGTCGTACGAGGTTGTCGAGGTGCTTGCACTTCGGCGCCTAGTGGCGAACGGG
>JBDGXT010000283.1:0-2785 GCA_039584455.1 Gemmatimonadota bacterium | reverse complement strand
TTCTGGCTGCCGGATTCCATTCTCAAGGATGCGGTGCGTGTCGTGCGTCGGTTCCGGCCGCAGGTGATCGTCGCCGTCTGGTCCGGCACCCCGCGTGACCGGCACGGCCAGCATCAGGCGGCCGGCGTGGTGGCCCAGCAGGTGTTCGACGCGGCGGGGGATGCGGGCCGCTTCGTCGAGCTCGCTGGTGAAGAGGGCCTGGCTCCGTGGCAGCCCCTCAAGCTGTATCGATCGACGCGATTCGATTCCGCCGCCACCACCCTCACACTCGAGACCGGCGACCTCGACCCGCGATCCGGTCGCTCGTATCACCAGATCGCCATGGCCAGCCGCTCGCAGCACCGCTCCCAGGACATGGGGCGGCTGCAGCCCACCGGTCCGCGATTCACCCGCCTGCAACTGGTGCGGGATCGCACCCAGGGGACGCTGCCGGGAAGCGGTGATGCCGGCCTCTTTGCCGGGATTCCGGCCGCCACGTCCAGGCTCGCGAGCGTCGCCGAGTCGCTTCGCACCGCGGTGTCGGCCTCGAGGATGCAGGATGCCGTCCCGCAGCTCGCCTCCGCCCTGCAGCAGGCCCGCACCGCGGGCGGGCCGTCGGCCCGAACCGGGCTTATCGAGGAGGCGCTTGCCGTGGCCGGCGGCGTGGTCCTCGACGCCCGGGCAAGCGCCGCCGAGGTGGTACCGGGAGGGAGCTTTGAGGTAGACGTGCAGTGCTACAACGGAGGCTCCCAGCCACTCCAGGTGGAGCAGATCGCGCTCTTGCTACCGCAGGGATGGCGAGTGGAGAGCATGCAGCCTCTTCCCAGCCTGCTGGCGCCGGGGGAACAGGTGGTGCGGCGCTTCACCGTTGCGGTGCCGGCCGACGCGGAGCTCACACAACCGTACTTCCTGACGCGGCCCCTCGTTGGATCGCTGTACGACTGGAGTGATGCTCCGGCACGCGTGCGGGGCGAGCCGTTTGCGCCCCCGCTCATTGTCGCCCGGGTGGAGGCGAAGCTGCAGGACACGCCGTTCACGCTCTCCCGGGAAGTGAGCTATCGCTACCTCGATCAGGCCCTCGGCGAGCTGCGGCGCCCCATGCGGGTGGTGCCCGCGATCGAGATACGCCTGGACCCCGAGCGTCTCGCGTGGTCGAGCACCGGTGTCCCGCAGCGGATCTTCGTCGTGACCCTCACCGCCAACGGTGGGGGTCCGTCGGAAGGTGAAGTCGCGCTGGAGGCCGATGGCTGGGGGGTGCCGGCGGCGCAGTCCTTTCGGCTGGAGCGCCTCGGCGAGTCGCAGAGCTTCACATTCAGACTGGAGCGTCCGGACGGTGCCGAGCAGCGTGAGGTGACGGTGCGGGCGGTCGCGCGATCGCGGGACGGTCGTGTCTTCGATCGAGCCGTAACGCTCGTGAGCTATCCGCACGTCCGTCCTACGGCGTGGGTGAAGCCGGCGGAGAGCGCGGTGCGGGTGGCGCCCATCGCGTTGCCGGATGTCGAGAGAGTCGGCTATGTACGAGGAGCGGCCGACCGCGTGCCGGAGGCGCTGGTGCAGATCGGCGTGCCCGTCGAGCTGCTCGATGAGGACATGCTGGCAAGTGCCGATCTGGCTCGCTACGACGCGATCGTGGTCGGCAGCCGCGCGTACGAGACCGATCCGGCGCTGGTACGGCACAACGGCCGGCTGCTGGAGTTCGTGGCCGCCGGCGGTCTGCTGGTGGTGCAGTATCAGCAGTACCAGTTTGTACGAGGCGCGTACGCGCCCTACCCACTGACGATCGGGTTCCCGCACGATCGGGTGATCGATGAGACGGCACCGGTCCGGCTCCTCGAGCCGACGCACCCGGCCCTCACGCGCCCCAACCGCCTGGAGGCAGGTGACTGGGAAGGATGGCCGCAGGAGCGGGGACTGTATTTCGCGCATACCTGGGACGAGGCCTACACGCCGCTGTTGGCGATGGCGGATCCCGGCATGCCGGAAGTCGCTGGCGCCCTGCTCGTAGCACCCTACGGTGAGGGCACCTACGTGTACACCGGTATCAGTTTCTTCCGCTCGCTTCCGGCGGCGACGCCTGGAGCGTATCGGTTGTTCCTCAATCTCCTGGCGCTGCGAGAGGGGAATGGGCGGTAGGATGGACGCGCGGCATCCCGTGCTGATTGCCGCCGTGGCGGTGCTCATGCTGTTGGGGTGCGGGGAGTCCCGCACGCCCCTGGTGATCTACTCGCCCCACGGACGCGAGCTGCTGCTGCTGGCCGAGCGGACGTTCGAGGCCGCCAATCCCGACGTGGACGTGCGCTGGCTCGACATGGGGTCGCAGGATGCGCTCGACCGCATTCGCTCCGAGCGGGCCAACCCCCAGGCCGATCTCTGGTTCGGCGGGCCGTCGACCCTGTTCCGGCGCGCCGCGGCGGACTCGCTGTTGCAGCCGTACCGGCCGAGTTGGGCCGATGCGGTGGAGCCGCGGGGTCACGGACCCGGGGATCTCTACTTCGCAGTGTACGAGACTCCGGCGGTCATTGCCTACAACAGCGATGCAGTGCCGGCCGACGAGGCCCCCCAGGACTGGCAGGAGGTGCTGGCACCGCAGTGGTCGCAGAAGGTGGTCATCCGGGAGCCGCTGGGCTCGGGTACGATGCGCACGATCTTCGGCATGGTGATCGAGCGCAGCCTTGCCGCCACGGGAGACACGGCGGCCGGCTTCGACTGGCTGCGCCGGCTCGATGCGCAGACGAAGGAGTACGTGTTCAATCCGGCGCTGCTGCACCAGAAGCTCCTGCGGCAGGAAGGGCTCATCACCCTGTGG
>JBDGXT010000282.1:0-5001 GCA_039584455.1 Gemmatimonadota bacterium | reverse complement strand
AGGCGGCAGGCCGCAGCGTTCGCGAAGCACGCTGCGCACGAGCCGCGGGTGCACGTCGGCCAGGCGTTCCAGCGCGTCCCACGCGGGCTGCTCGCTGATCACGAGGTAGTCGTTCGCGGGTTCCGTGTCACGGCGGTGCGCCGAGTAACACACGCTCGTGGCGAGCCGTGCACGGGCGAGCGTATCGAGCACTTCGAGCTCGGGCTCGGTGAGCGGGAAGGCTTCGTGGAAGCCCATCACCACCCGTGCCGCCGCCGCCACGGGGTCCCGCTTCCCGAGCATCGCGTACGCCATGGCAATGGCAGGATCGCTCACGGTGCACGTCTCCAGCATGTCGCCGAAGTCGATGAAGCCCGTCACGTGCCTCTGGGGGGCTGGCGCGCTCACCAGCACGTTGTGGTCGTTGGCGTCGTTGTAGGCCACGCTGCGCCGCAGCTCCGGCCAGACCGGGGCGACGACGGTCTCCCACTGCCGCAACACGTCCTCGATGAGGTGGCGTCGCTTGGGGTCGACCGCGTCGAGGTGTGACGTGATGACCTCCGGTGCCCGTCCGAGGTCCCACATGAAGCCACTGCGCGTGGCAGCTGGGTGCGAGAACCCCTGGAGCGCAGCTACGAGGTAGGCTAGCCGCCGCCCTAAGTCCGTTAGGAGTCCGGGCGTGTGGGGCCGTGCGTCAGCCAGGGGGGTGCCCGGGAGCCAGGTGAGCAGACGCACGCGATGGGCCTGGGCGTCGCTTCCGTCCAGCATCGTCATTCGCTCGCCACTCTTGGTCGGGCGCAGACGGGGCACCAGTGACTCACCGTCGTGATCGCCGAGCCAGCTCAACGTGGCGTTCTGGAGTTCGAGGTGATCCGGAGCCTCAGCGGCTCCGGAGACCTTGAGGACGAACGACTCCCCGGTCGGAGTCGTTAGCTGGAAGTTCTGATCGCGCTCGGCGAGACGGATGGCCTCGTCGCTGCTGAGGGTGGGCCGCTGCGCCTGGAGCGTCACGGGGGTGTGACCGGCGCCTCCCTACCTGGAAACAGGAAGGTGGGCTCGGCGCCACCCCGCCATGTCGCCTGCGAGGTGCTGCACATCGGTGAAGCCCGCCTGTTCGAGCATGGACTGAGCCACCCGAGCTCGGGGGCCCACCTCGCAATAGACGACCACCTGACGGTCCCTGATCTGCTCGAGCTCCGCCATGCGCCGGCCGATCTGCTGATATGGGAGGTTCACCGCGCCGGGCACGTGGCCCTGCTGGTACTCCCGCGGCGTGCGTACGTCGAGGATGATGGGGCTGTCGCCATTCTGCAACTGTTCCAACAGCGCATCCTGCCTGATGACGCCCTTGGCGTCGGAGCAGGCGGAGGTAAGAGCGATGGTGGTCAGCAGCCCCCATACCGTGCGGGTAAGGTGTGTCCGTCGCATGTGCTGTGTCATTACTCCTTTGCGTACTCGTCGGCGCCCAGGAAGTGCAGCGACACATAGGGCTCGTCGCCCACGACCCAGCTGTCGTGCCCCGGTCCGATGGCGAACAGGTCACCAGCCTTGAGTTCGATTTCCGTACCGTCGTCCATCCGCACCATGGCACGGCCGGTGAGTACCAACCCGATGTGATCGACCTGGCAGCTCGCTGATCCCGTCGCCGCCCCAATGTGCTCGGACCACTTCCAACCGGGTTCGTAGCTCGCCCGGCCCAGCGTCAAGTCTCCGATGGTCACCAGCTCGAACGTGCCCTTCTCGAACGTCCGGGACTCATCGGGCACGTCGAATCGCTTGATGTCCACGTGCACCGTCATCACCCCACTTCTACGGGTATCGAGGGGATCTGGCTACCACCGCAAGATAGCACGGCAGCTGCAGTGTGGAGGGCGCCGTCAGGTCTCTTGCTGCAGGAACTCGATCGGGGCGCCGTTCTCCACGATGAATGCCACGGTGACACCCGGCCTCGAACGCCACGTGAGGCACGGTCTTCACGAGCTCCGGCAGGGGCGAGTCCGGCTCGAAGCGCATCCACTCGATACCGTAGTCACTCTGCTCGTAGCCCGACACGTACATCCCATACTCCTCGAGAAACTGCTCGCCGTCGCGCGGCATCGCCGTCGGAATGCCAATGTGGTGATAGCGTCGCATGTCGGTCTCCGCGAGTGGCCTGGAGGATGATGTTGCCCGCTGCGTCGTCTGAAAGAAAGGGCGCCCGAGTAGCTCGAGCGCCCTGCGGCCCGCGCCGCTAGAGTGCCATGACCAGCGCGACGATGGCAATGATCAGGGTGAGCAGCTGAACGATGGTGCCCCAGCTCAGGCCCGGGATGGCGCTTTCCTTCCTCATCCACCACTCGAGCCCTCCCCACTCGGCGACCTCGACCGAATCCTCCAGAGGGGGCGGCGGCGGGAGGTCGTCGATCGACATCTGCAGGACGCCGTCGATGGCCTCGAAGAGCTGCTCTGAAGTGAATGGCTTGGGGAGGGTCTTGAGGGCCCCGAGGCGATCTGCCTCGGCCAGCAGGGAGGGCACGTCCTGATCCAGCGCGCCCGAGATCGCCACGACCCGCGCTTGCGGGAACTCGCGGCGCAGGTCCCTGATCAGTCCCTGCCCGCCCTTCCCCGGCATGACGAGGTCGGTGATCACGACATCCGCGGGCGTGTCCCGGTACGAGCTCAGGGCCGCTTCCCCGTCGGAGGCCTCGCCGACGTCGAAGCCGTTCTTCTCCAGGCGCTTGCGCAGGATCCCGCGCACCTGGTCATCGTCGTCGACCACGAGGATTCGACTCACGGTATCCACCACGTCACGTTTGGGTCAGAGAGCCAATCTATCACATCCCGTTGCGATCCCGTTAGGCCAAATCGGGGGCGCGGGGTGCCAGGATTGGGACATTCCAATCCATGTCCCGGCTCAGCGCTCAGGCTCCCGTCCCATCGCCGCCCATTCCTCACGGGCGGGTCCGTAGATCCCCGGTACCATGAGCCCAGCTTGTCGCATCAGCACTGTGAGTTGGCCGCGGTGATGCGCCTGGTGCCGGATCACGGATGCGAGGATGAAGCCCTTCTTCCACTCCTGACCGAAGACGGAGACCGACTCCTCGAGGGTTGCATCGGTCCAGGTCGTGGAGATCCGGTCTACCAGCTCTGCCGCTACGCGTTCGTACGTATCGGCGATCTCGGCGGCCGTGGTGGGTGCTGGGGCGTCATCCGCGGGTCCCGACGTCGAGAACCCCAGGCGCCGCAGCGTGTCGGGCAAGGCTACCACTACGTGCCAAGCGAGATCCTGAATGGAGCGTCCTTCGTCGCTCACGCGCTGCGCCAGCGAGGGGTCGGTGAGCGCTCGGAGCAGCTTGAGCGTGGCGCCGTGCTCGTGCTCCCAGTCGTGTGTAAAGTCGTCGATACGGCGGATCATTGGCTTCCCTCATGCCCGGTCAATCGTGGTGATCCGCCGGCCGCAGCTGCTCCGCTCCGGGCAGTACCCCGATTAACCGGGCAGGATCGTGGATCAGCACGGGAAGATGCTGCGGGCAGATCCACAAGGTTGTGTCCCGGTACTCGAGCGTGATGAGAGGTGTCTGATCCGGTCCCCTGTGGCAGGCCAGGCAGGCCCTCGCCGGCTGATCGCTCATGGGTGTGCTCCATCGGAAGGGGTCGTGTTCCCCTGTTCGTCGTGTGGCCGGAGCCAGGTGCGGTACAGGACCAGCGCCACTGTGTAGGCGCAAGCGAGTGCGATGAGGGTGATGCCGCCCCACCACGAGATCGGAAGCAGGTATGCCGCGTTCGAGCCCTCGGTGGCGATCAGGTACACCCACTCGTCGAGGGCCATGCCCAGCCCAACCCCGAACACGACGAGCGCGAGGTCGAGGCGACGCGTGAACCCCCGGAACACGGCGAGCGGAATCCCGCCCAGCGTGATCAACAGCAGACCTGTGAAGAGATGGTGGATGTTGTATGGGCCCACGTTGAAGTCGGAATCGGGCGACATGAAGAGCGCTACGCGCAGCACCGCGAAG
This sequence comes from Gemmatimonadota bacterium, assembly GCA_039584455.1. Classification (GTDB taxonomy): domain Bacteria; phylum Gemmatimonadota; class Gemmatimonadetes; order Gemmatimonadales; family GWC2-71-9; genus WVYX01. The sequence goes on along the minus strand of JBDGXT010000282.1, from coordinate 1,027 downwards.
GTGGTGACGATGGACGCCGCCAACAGAATGGCGTTCCGCTTGACGATGGCAGGGGGGGTCGTGTAGTACCGGGCCATCTCAAGCGTGCTGCTGCTTCTTGGGTACGAACCGCGGCACGCGCTCCATGTAGTCCCGATACTCGGTACCGAACCGCTCGAGCAGCTCACGCTCCTCCAGCACGGCGACGACGTACAGCCCCGGCACGGTGAGTGCCACGATGACGTACAGTCCGAGGTAGTTGCAGAATAGGGCGACCGCGGTCATGCCGAGCAGGACCGCGGCATACCTGGGGTGCCGCACCCGGCCGTAGATGCCCTCGGTGAGCAACTTGCCCGGCCCGCTCTTCGGATTGAGCTCGGGCCCTCCCATGAGCATGCGAGCTGAGAGCATCCGGCGGCAGCGGACCTCGATGCTCGCGCTCGCCAGGTACACGACCACGGCGAGACCGAGGAGGATCCAATTCGTGCCGAACTCCACCGCCAGAATCGGCCCGCTCACGGCGTACATCGCTGCAGCCACCGCTATATACAGCGCGATGAGCATGATGTAACTCGTCGGGGGGCCGATCCTGCGCCAGAACCGTGCGAACGAGTGCACCACGAGCCAGTGCACGATTGCCGGCGGCACCATCACGACGGAGAGGAGCGCGAGAACGAAGCGGGCCGTGTTCACCTCGCTCCCTGCTCGCGGTAGAGCCACACGGCGAGCGCGAGGACCGCCACGACGGCGAGCACGCTGGGCCACTGTGGAATGGTGATGCCGTCGACGATGAGCTCCATCTGGAACACCACGCGAATCAGGTGTCCTACGACAACCACACAGAGGAGAATGAGGGTAACGAGCAGTGCGGGTTTCATGGCTGCCTCCTTGCGAACTTGAGCCCCGACCACGTGGCATCGATCGCGCAGATCTTGTAGTCCACCAGTCCGTGGTCGAGGCCCGCTCTACGCACTTCGGTCTGGGTCAGGTCGGTCTGGACGCCCGAAGCCTGCTTGGGCCACGCGATCCAGATGCCGCCCGGTCCGGT
>JBDGXT010000281.1:0-2796 GCA_039584455.1 Gemmatimonadota bacterium | reverse complement strand
ATACTCAAGATCGCCACCGACGGGCAGTCCCAAAGCGATGCGCGTCACACGAAGTCCGGGCCGCTCGACCACGCCGCGCACGTAGGTGGCCGTCACCTCACCCTCCATGGACGGATTGGTGGCCACGATCACCTCGCGGACGGTCGTCCCGTTCACCAGTCGGGTGTTGAGCGCCTCGACCCGCAGGTCGTCGGGTCCCACCCCGTCGAGCGGCGAGAGGTGTCCGCCCAGCACGTGATACAGCCCCCGGTACTCGCCGGTTCGCTCGATGGCACCGATGTCGGACGCCTCCTCCACGACGCACACCATGCTCTGGTCGCGCCGCGGATCGTCACAGATCGGACAGGGGTCGGTCTCTGCCAGATTGCCGCACACCGAGCAGGGACGAACCCGCTGGGCGAGCGTCTGTACGGCCTCGGCCAGGCGCCGCACGCTGTCCGCCGGCTGCTTGAGGAGGTGGTACGTGAGGCGCGTCGCCGTCTTTCTCCCAATGCCGGGCAGCTTGGAGAGTTCGCCGATCAGCTGCTCGATCGCCGACACGGCTCAGAGCGGAAACTGAAACGGAAGCGGCAACCCGCCGGTGAGTTTCTTCAGCTCGTCGCGGTAGAGCTCTTCCGCCTTGCGCTGCGCGTCGCTGACCGCCGCAAGCACCAGGTCTTCGAGCATCTCCACGTCGCCGCCCGTCGCGGCTGCGGGATCGATCTCGATGGCGCGGATCTGGCCCCGCCCGTCGGCGGTGACCTTGACCATGCCGCCACCGGCAGAGCCCGCCACGCTGCGCTCGGCGAGTTCCGTCTGCATCTGCGTCAGACGGCCCTGCACCTGCTGACCTAACTGAAAGAGCTGGGAAAGATCGGCCATATCCCTGTGAATCCTTGAGTTACGCGTCCTGCGGCCCTAGCCGGTGCAAGCTACCCGGCCAGCGAGAGCCTCGCAAGTTACTCCAAAAGCTCCAAATCGAGCGCGTCCGCCATGGCATCGAGCGAGGGGTCCTCAGCCCGGTATCCCTTGAGGCGCTCGCCCCGATCACCCTCTCGGTCGAGCCGCTTGGCGTTATTGGGCGGGGCCTCGCCCGAGGCCGGCCGGTAGGCGACACGCGCCGCCCTGCCGGTCACGTCCGCCACCGCCTTGGCGACGATGTCCCGGCTCCGCTCGAGCCCCTCCAAATGCACTTTGCAGTCGGACACCTCGAGAGTCACCTGATCGCCCTCCACGGCGGCGGGGGCGGCGTGGCTCAGCGCTTCCCGCACCAGGCGGCGGCGCTTCCCCGCTGCCTCGACGACGGCAGGCCAGCGCTCGGCCAGCGCCTCGAGGGTCAACGGACCCTCGATCGGGCTGGTGGCGGCGGCCTTGCTCCGTCCTCCGCTGCGCGACGGCGAGCGGGCCGCAGAGGCCTGCGCGCTGGGTGCCCCGCCACCGCGGGGCCGCCGCGCGCGGGCGGGACCGCCACCTTTCCCCTCGGCCGGCGCGCCACGGGTGGCGCTGCGGCGCCGTGCGGACGCCCCGCCCGACGAGTTGGGCGGCGCAGGCATCTCCCCCTTCCGCAGCGCCTCCACGACGTCTTGCAGCTCGACCGTGCGATCCAGCAGGGTCCACTGCAGTAGCAGCGTCTCCACGTGGAGCCGCGCATGGGGGCTGCGCCGGATCGCCCAGTCGGCCTCGCCCAGCAGCTTGAGCATGCGGAGCACGTCGCCCTCCGCGTACCGCTCGGCGTGTCGATCGATCGCTGCCCGCAGGGTGTCGGTGACCCCCTCGGGCTGTCCCCCGAGGATGCGGAGCAACAGTGCCCGGAGCGCCTCGCCCGCGCCACCGACGAACTCGGCGAGGTCCGCCCCGCCCTCTACCAGACGCGCAACGAACGGAAACACCTCCTCACGCCGGCGCTCGGCCACCAGTTCCAGCAGCTCGGCGTACATCTCGTCGTCGATGAGCCCCAGAGCCTGCCGCACGCGCGCCGCCGTCACCGGTCCCTCATCGAACGCCACCGCCTGATCGAGCAAGGAGAGGGCGTCCCGCATCCCACCGTGTGCCACGCGAGCCATCAGCACCAGGGCGTCGTGCTCCGCCTCGATCCCCTCCTGCTCGGCCACATACTGCAGGCGCTCGACGATGGTGTGAGGGCCCATGCGCCGGAAGTCGAATCGCTGCAGCCGGCTCATCACGGGCGCCGCCGTGTTGGCGATCTTCTGTGGCTCCGTGGTGGCGAACACGAACACCACCTGGGGCGGCGGCTCCTCCAGAATCTTGAGGAGGGCGTTCCACGCCTCCCGCGTGAGCATGTGGGCTTCGTCGATGATGTAGACCTTGAACCGGCCGGGGGCGCTGGCTGCGTACATGGCGCGCTCCCGCAGGTCGCGGGCGTCGTCTACGCCGCGGTTGCTGGCCGCGTCGATCTCCACCACGTCGAGGTTCGCCGAGCCCGACCAGATGCGGCGGCATGACTCGCAGGCGCCGCACGGCTCTCCGGCATCGGCACCGCCCTTTCCCCGCTGCGCGCAGTTCAGCGCCATGGCTAGGATGCGCGCCGCACTGGTCTTGCCGACGCCCCGGGGGCCCGTCAGCAGGTAGGCGTGCGCAACCCGGTTCTTGCCGATCGCGCCGGCCAGCCCGGCCGCCACGTGCTCCTGCGCGATGAGATCCGAGAAACGGGTCGGTCGGTACTTACGGGCGAGTGCGGTATGAATCATCGGGAATCAAATGAGTGCCCCAGGCACCCCGAGGCGACACGTGACATCGCTTAGCGCTGCTACCTGCACGGTCCTGACGCGGTTCGCGCGCACGAGTCCCCCGGACCTG
>JBDGXT010000280.1:0-2821 GCA_039584455.1 Gemmatimonadota bacterium | reverse complement strand
ACGCTGAGCAGGATCGTGAACGGGTGGACGAACGACTCGAACTGGGCGGCCAGGATCATGTAGACGAGGAGCAGCGCCAGGGCGAACGCAAAGGCGAGATCCCGAAAGCTGCGGTCGCGCTCCTCATTCGCCCCGCCGATGTCCACGCGCAGGCCCCGGGGTGCGGGGACGTCACCCAGCGCCGTTCGAGCGTCGGCCACTGCGCCGTCCAAGCCGCCGTGCGCCACGTCCGCGTACACCGTCACGGTACGTGCCTGCTCCAGTCGGCGGATCTCCGCCGGACCCACTTCCTCGTGCGTGTTCACGAGCTCGCGCAGCGGAATCCCGTTCACGCGGAGCACACGCAGCGTTTCCAGCGAGCGACGCTCCGCCTCCGGCAGGCGCACCAGCACCGGCACCTTCTCGTCGAAGTCCACGAAGTCGGTGGCGACCTCGCCCCGCATGTACCGCTCGACCGTCTGGGCGATGAGACGTGGCTCGATCCCGTACGACGCCGCGCGCTCCCGGTCGATCTCCACGCGGATCTCCGGCTGTCCTTCTTCCGTACCCAGCCGCACGTTCGCGAGCGAGCCCACGGCCTGGAGTCGGGCGGCCACGGCATGCGCATGCCGCCACGTCTCGTCCAGGTCGTCGCCGCGTACCCGCACGGCCAGATCGGCCTCGCCACCACCGAGCAGCCTTCCCAGCGCGGTTGCGGTGCCCGTCTCGATGGCAACGGCGCCGACGGGGAATTGGGCAAGCTTGGGACGCGCGCGCTCCACGACGGCCGCGGTCGACTCACCTTCCCCAAGCCGCACTTCCACTGCGGCGGTGTTGAGTCCGCTCTCCTGGTCCTCGACACCAGCGATCGCCTCTTGCCGACCCACGCGCGTGAACACCGCTTCCACCGCCGGATCGTCGAGGAACACCTGCTCGACCCGGTCCGCCGCCTCCGCGGTCTCCTCGATCGGCGCGCCGCGCAGGAGCTCCAGTCGTACGGTGAACGCTCCCTGGTCCACCTGCGGTAGCACATCGCGCTCCAGCGCTACGCCGATGATGATGCCCAGCACGAGGGTGGCCGCGGCGAGGCCCACTACGCGGCCGCGTTGCTCGAGGGCTCGCTCCAGCAGCTTGTGATACCAGCCCGCGAAAACGGCGAAGCGCCGGTCGAACCAGTCGAGGAAGGGCCGGAACAGCGCGGCCACACTCCCGCCCAGGCGGGCCACCCCACCACGCACCACACGGCCGAGCCGGGTGCGCCCCGGCTGCTCGCTCACCTTGGCCCAGCGCGCCGCCATTGTGGGGAGCAGGGTCAGCGCCACCAGGAGGCTGGCGAGCAGGGCAAACGCCACCGCCAGTGAGAGATCACCGAACAGCTCACCGGCCACGCCCTCCACATAGATGATCGGACCGAACACCGAGATCGTCGTGAGCGTCGATGCAGTGATCGCCCCCCTCACTTCCTCTGCGCCACGCATCGCGGACGCCTCGGCCTCTTCGCCCTGCTCGCGGTGCCGGAAGATGTTTTCCAACACCACGATCGAGTTGTCCACCAGCATTCCGACACCGAGCGCCAGGCCGCCCAGGCTCATGATGTTGAGGGATACACCCGTCAGGTCGAGCAGCACGAAGGTGGCGATCACCGAAATGGGAATCGCGAGGGCCACGGCCACGGGGTAACGGGCGTCGCGCAGGAAGAGGAACAGCACGAGGAAGGCCAGGACGCCCCCCAGCACCAGCGCCTGCACCACGTTCGAGATGGCCTCGGTGATGAAGCCCGCCTGGCTCGTCGCCACGTCGATGCCGACCTCGGGGAACCGGGCCCGCAGCTGGTCGAGCACCTCGTCGACCCGCTCGGCGACCCGCACCGTGTTGGCACCCGACTCCTTGAACAGCAGCAACCCCACCGATTCCCGGCCGTTGTAGCGGGCCAGCGACTCGCGCTCCTTGAAGCCGTCCTCCACACGGGCCACGTCGCCCATCAGCACGAGGCTGCTCCGCGTGGTGTCGTTGGGGCTGGGACCAAGGGGCACGCGTTCGATCTCTTCCACTGTCTGGAACTCACCGAGCGTGCGCAGCGCGTAACGGTAGCGGCCCCGCAGGATGGTCCCGCCGGGCGCGCTCTGGTTCGCGGCGTCGAGCGCCTCCAGCACGTCCTGCACCGTGAAGCCGTAGCTCTCGAGCAGGCGCGGATCGATCTCGACGTGGATCTCCCGCTCCATTCCTCCCGCCAGAGCGGCCTCGGCCACCCCGTCGATCTGCTCCAGGCGCCGCTTGAAGACGTTCTCCGCCAGCTCCTTGAGGGCGGCGAGATCGGTCCCGCCCGCCAGCGAGAGCGCCATGATGGGCTCGGAATTCGGATCGGTGCGCAGCACCACTGGTCGCGAGGCCAGCTCGGGTAGCTCCTCCAGCAGGTTGTCGAGCTGCTCCCGCACGTTGAGCACCGCGAAGTCCATGTCGGTGCCCCAGGAGAAGCGCAGCGTGACCAGGGAGATGCCCTCGCGGGACACGCTCTCCACCCGCTCGACGCCCTGCACGCGGCTGACACCGCGCTCGAGGGGCTCCGTGACGAACCGCTCGACCTCGGCCGGACCCACGTCGGAGTACTGGGTGTACACGACGAGCCGTGGGTAAGCGACGTCGGGCAGCAGATCGATGGGAATACGGGCGAACGAGATGAGCCCCAGGAAGACGACGCCCAGGAAGAGCATCGCCACGGCAACGGGGCGACGGACAGAGCGGCTCGTGAGGGACATTAGTGGATCAGGCGACGGACACGTCGCTACTGCGGCCGGCCACCTTCAGCCCGCACACTCTCCACCAGACGCACCCGGGCGTCGTG
>JBDGXT010000279.1:0-3640 GCA_039584455.1 Gemmatimonadota bacterium | reverse complement strand
CTCCTCCACGTACATGTCGAGCGTGTTGCCCTGCTTGGTGTCCATGTGACAGAGCCACGCGGAGAAGATCCTGAGCCCGCGGATCTCGCGCCGGTCCTGGTGGTTGATGCGGTCGTTCGGGTCGTCCTTGCGGCGCCCCTGCCAGTCGAAGGGTCCCATCCACTCGCCACCGAGGAACCTGCTGGCCAGCGCAAGCCAGCGGCCGTCCTCGAGCCGCTGCACGCTGCCCAGAATGCTGTCCAGATCGGCCGTGGTGAGGGTGCGCTCCTCGCCTTCGCGGGTCGTGAACTCCACTCCCTCGCCCACCCTGACGCGGTCCCGACGGAACATGACGGCCACGTCCTCGGGGACGTTGTAGCCCGCCGCGTGGAACAGCCGGCCCGAGATCACACCCGCCGTCACGGTCATCCCCAGGTAGCCGGGCGGGTCGAACTTGATGAGATACCGGTCGCCTTGCGCGTCCTCGATCGTGAACCCGGGTGTCACCCCCTCGGTCTTGGCGTCCACCACGGTCCACGTGTCGCTCGTGTCGGGGCCCACTCCCCTGATCGGACCGCGCGCGGTCTCCTTGGGGGTCATCGGGAACAGGCCGATGCGGTTGGTGAACCACGACGAGTTGGGAGTCTCGTCCAGCGTGTTGAGGTTGGCGGCCGGCGGGACGTGGTCGCCCCCGAAAACGGATCCGATGCCGCGCACGATGCGCCCGGGGTGGAAGATGCGGCCCAACGGTCGGAAGAACGTCGCGTCCACCGAGGAGCGCACCTTGTTGGGGTCGCGCGGTGCCGGGGCCGGAATGGCCTGGCGGTCGTAGCGTGCCGGAATCGGATCGCGTCCACTGAACAGCGCTCGGCTATACTGGAAGATCTGATCGGTGCGCAGCCGGAACACCGATCCCTCGTTGCTGTGTGACCACTCCAGGCGCAGGATGAAGCCCCGGCTGCTCAGGAGCCGAATCCCGATGCCGTAGGAAAACGTGAGGTTGTCCGCAGTGATCTGGTTGAATTCGGCAAAGACCTGCCCCACGTCGGCAAGGAAGTAGAGGTCCATCCCACTCCCGCGGGGGTACTGATACGCCCACAACGGCCAGCGGTACTCGGCTGAGAGCACCGCCATTCCCCGGTCGCGCCAGCGGAAGTCGTTGAAGCCGCGCAGCAGGTCGGGGTCGTCGTTGAACATGAGGCGTTGGAACGGGATCTCCCGGTCGCCCACCGGGTCCATCCACGACACGAACCCTCGCAGGGCCAGCGTGTGATACGCGAACCAGAGTGGGACGAACTGTTGCAGCTCGCCGCGGTACTGCCAGTACCGCGTGTCGTCGTCGCTCGTGCCGTGGAAGTAGGTCACGATGGCGCGGCGCACACCGCCCCGCGTGGGCCGGCCGTCCGGCGGGGCATCCTCGTGGACCAGGCCGAGCCCGACCGAGAAGCCCTCCGACCGAAAGCCGAAGCCGTAGGGCGGGTCGTCGCCGTACCGCTCGGTGATCCACGGATGGAAATCGTCGTCCGGCTCCCCGGCGCTGACGCCGTTGAAGATGACGCCGCCCACCGCGTTGAGGTCGCCGGTCAGGTTGTGCGCGTAGCTGCCGCCCACCCAGGACATCCGTTGCCGGTAGTAGGAAAGGTCGAACAGGTTGGTCTCGGGCCCGATGCCGAAGTACCGCGCGTTCTGGCGGTCGCGGAACCCGGCGCCGAATTGGAGCTCACCCACGGCCACGACGGGGAACGTGAGTCCCAGGGTGAGCTTCCGGTCCCCGTTGACGGTGGCGAAGACTCTCGCCTTGAGTTCGTTGCCCTCGCCGAGGAAGGCCGTGTGGCGCACGGCGAGCCCTCCACCGAAGCCCGATAGGCCACCGACCGTGAGGTCGGGCTCGATTCGGAGCACTCCCGGCGGTCGAAACAGGAACGCCAGGATGCGGTGCTCGTCCACGTAGGCGATGCTCGCCCCGATGCCCATGCCGATCAGCTTGATAGGATAGGTGATGACCCGGTACGGCCAATAGACCATCCCCTCCCATACCGGCATGGACCGGTTGGCGAAGCTGGCCGTGGCCGAGTCGCTCCCCGGCGGGATGGAACCCCAATAGCTGTCACCGGAGCCTGCGGTGAGGTAATGCGTGCTGTCCGCCGGTGGCGGGGGCTCCTGCGCGCGCAAGGCAAAGGGCCGCGCCAGCACGATGAGCGCCAGCGCGGCCAGTGGAAGACCTGACGCGCGAACTCTTGGGAATCCCAGCCGCCGGCGCCGCACGAGGACCCTCCTACTCCATCTCAAACACCAGAAAGATGCGCTGGCCCTGCCGGTCGACGTGCAGCACGACCGGATCACCGGGGTCCATCCTGCCGAGGAGGCCGTTGAGCTGTCCCAGCGTCATGACCGCCTGGCCGTTCATGGAGAGGATTACGTCGGCGGGCTTGAGCCCGCTCGGGACGCCCACGACCCCGTACGCCTGGGCCGCCACCACGATCCCGGTGCGCTCCCTGAGCCACGGCATCAAGGCCGCGATCTGGTCGTTCATCTCCACCGCAAGCAGGCCGAGGCTCGCCACCAGGTTGCGTTCGTCGTCGACGAGGTCGGCGAACCGGCCGGGGTCGTTGGCGCGCTCCGTGACGGAGACCCGAATGACTTCCCGCCCGAGCGCACGCTTCACGTTCAGGGTCACCATGGATCCGGGGGCCTTGCCGTACACGTTGACGTCGAACTGGCGCGCATTCTCCATCGGCTTCGCGTCGAGCGACTCGATGATGTCCCCGACCTGCAGCCCGGCCCGGGCGGCGGGGCTGCCCGGGTAGACGTCGCTCACGACCACGCCCCAGTTGCGGGTGAGTCGCAGGCCTGCGGCCATCGTCGGCGTGATGGTTTGCGTGTTGGCGCCGATCATGCCGCGGCGCACCCGGCCGTGCGCCTGGATTTGCTCGTACACCGCCTTCACGATGTTGCTCGGGGCAGCGAACCCAATGCCCACGCTGCCGCCGGATTGTGACAGGATCATGGTGTTGATCCCCACCAGCCGTCCGTCGGTGTCGACCAGCGGCCCGCCGCTGTTGCCGGGGTTGATCGGCGCATCGGTCTGGATGTAGACCATGGGCGCGTCCTGCTGCAGCTGGCGGCCCACGGCGCTCACGACCCCCAACGTGACGGTCGAGCTCAACCCGAAGGGGCTGCCGAAGGCGAGCACCATGTGTCCCGGGTGGACTTCGTCGGAGTCCTCGAACTCGAGGTACGGAAGGTCCGTCTCCTCGATCTTGAGCACCGCCAGGTCGGTCTCCAGGTCCGTCCCCACGATCTCGGCCATCACCCGCCGGCCGACGGGCTTGACGAGCGACTGTCCCGGTACCTGATCGGAGGCGGGCTCCGCCAGCACCACGTAGACGCGGCGCGCACCCTCCACCACGTGGTTGTTGGTCACGATGTAGCCGTCGGGCGCGACGATCACACCGGAGCCACCGCGGCGCTGCTGCGCCAGGACCGCCGACGGCCCTCGCGGGTCGCCCCCCACCGGTGCGACCGCCGTGGCGAAGATCTGCACCACCGATGGAGAGATCTCCCGCACCAGCGCCTCGAAGGCCGTGCTGAAGTCGGTGAGGGTTCTCGGGGGCTGTTGCGCCGTGCTCGCTGACGCGGTCAGCGCCAGCAGGATCACGGT
>JBDGXT010000278.1:0-5223 GCA_039584455.1 Gemmatimonadota bacterium | reverse complement strand
CGGTCCTTCCGCACGTCGTAGGCGACCCCGCTCGCCCGCAGCATGGGACCGGACATGCCGTAGTTGATCGCGTCCTCCGCGCTCAACACGCCGATGTCCTGCGTGCGCGCGCACCAGATCGCATTGCGGGTGAGGAGCCGGTCGACCTCGTCCAACGAGGCAAGCAGCGTGCCGCAGCAGGTCCGCACGCCGTCCTCGAACCCGTCGGGGATGTCCGCCATCATGCCGCCGACGCGGGTCAGGCTGGTCGTGAGCCGGGCCCCGGTCCACGCTTCCTGCAGGTCGTAGAACTTCTCCCGTTCCTGGAACGTCCATAGGAACGGCGTGAACGCCCCGATGTCGACCGCCGTGGTTCCCAGCCACACGATGTGCGAGATGATGCGACTGATTTCGCACGCGATCACCCGCAGCACTTTGCACCGCTCGGTGATCTCGATCCCCATGAGCTGCTCGGCCGCCAGTGCCAGGCCGACGTTGTTGGCCATGGGGGCGAGGTAGTCCGTGCGGTCGGTCAGAGGAATGATCTGATTGTAGTGGCGGTACTCGCCGAGCTTCTCGAAGCCCGAGTGCAAGTAGCCGATGTGCGGGATCACCCGCACCACCACCTCGCCGTCCAGCTGCACGACGAGGCGCAACACCCCGTGCGTCGCGGGATGCTGCGGACCGATGTTGAGCAGCAGGTGGTCGCCCTCGAGATCGGGCTCGACATCCCCCGCGTCCGGCTCGGCCACACCCACGCCCAGCGGCACGCGGGTCGGCCGCCCCAGGGCGTCGACGCCCGTCGTCGCGAGATCGAGCTCCACTACCCGCTTCTCACCCATCGTCCTCGCCCCCTGGCAGCTCGGGAATGTGCGCCCGCTCTCCCCGCTCGAGCCGCTCGCGCATATCCATCGGCAGGTCGTTGAACGCCTCGGCGATGGAGAGCTCCTCCTTGGAGTAATGCGCTTCGGGATTGGCGTGCAGTGCCCGGCGTACCTGCTCCGACCGGGAGAACCGGCCCCGCAGCGGGAAGTCCTTCCGCAGCGGGTAGCCCTCCGAGTACGTCTCCCACATGAGCAGGCGCCTGAGGTCGGGGTGCTCGCGGAAGGTGACGCCGAACATGTCGAACACCTCTCGCTCCAGCCAATCCGCCGCCCGCCAGATGGGCACCACCGATTCGACCTCCAGCACCTGGTCCTTGGCCAGCTCGACCTTGACCCGCAGATCCGTCTTGCGCTCGAGCGAGCGCAGCTCGTAGACCACCTCGAGCGGCCGCTCCAGATCGCGATACTCCACCGCCGTGACGTCGACCAGGTAGTTGTAATCCTCGCCCGGGGTGTCCTTCAGCCACCGGAGCACCTCCCGCACCGCCGGGGCAGCGACGTACACGATGGTCGTGCCGCAGGAAACGGTGGCGCGCCCGATCTTGTCACCGAAGGCGCGTGTGAGAGACTCGACCGAGGGATTCACGGGACCGCTACGCAGAGCGTGTCTGGTGGACCGAGTTGCCGAACGGCTCCGACAGCTCGTCGACGAGCCGGGGCGGAATACGCAGGCCGCCGGGCTCCAGGGGCCGCTCCACCCGAATGGCGGGGTCGGCCAGCGTCTCGCCCTTGATCTTCTTGTGGAGCATGAGGATGCCGTAAAGCAGTCCCTCGGGCCGGGGCGGACAACCCGGAACGTAAACGTCCACCGGAACCACCGTATCGATGCCCTGCACCATCGCGTAGGTGTCGAAGATCCCGCCCGTGGACGCGCAGGCCCCCATGGAGATGACCCACTTGGGCTGCGGCATCTGGTCGTAGATCCGGCGAATCACCGGCGCCAGCTTGAAAGGGAGCCGGCCGGCACACAGCAGCACGTCGGCCTGCCGCGGCGTGTAGCCCAGGCGCTCCATGCCGAATCGCGCGATGTCGAACCGACTCGCCGCCGTGGCCATGAACTCAATGGCGCAACAGGCGGTGCCGAACGGCATCGGCCAGAGACTGTTCGACCGGGCCCAGTTGATGAGGAAGTCGAGCCGGGTCGTCACCCAGTTGGGCGACACCTGGGACACGATCGTGGATCCCGTCCCTCCAGCCGCCTGGTCGGTCAATGCCATTCGAGCGCCCCGCGCTTCCACGCGTAGATGTAGCCGACGAAGAGGATCACCACGAAGACGAGCATCTCGATGAGCCCGAAGAGCCCCAGCTGCCGGAACGCTACGCTCCAGGGGATCATGAACACCGTCTCGATGTCGAACACGATGAACAGCATCGCCACGAGGTAGAACTTGACGCTGAACCGGTCGCGCACGCCTCCCAGCGGGGGCATCCCCGATTCATAGGGCGTGAGCTTGATGGGGGTCGGGCGGGCTCGCGGATAGAGGTGCGACAGGACGATGATGCCGACGGCTGTGACGACGACGAAGTGTATTCCTGAAGCACCGATCTATACGCTCGTGAAACACGTTCACGTTTGTCGGATAACGGGCTGCAAGTTACCCATGGTAACAAACCAGTGTCAAGCAACCCTAAACTGGCGTATGGGCGCACCTTACGTATCTTTTGGTCGCGCCCCGGCCGGCGCCGGTGGTCCACCCCCGTCACCACGCAACCCCGGAAGGATGGTTCATGTCGATCAAGTCCGATCGCTGGATCCGCCGCATGGCGAAGGAACACGGCATGATCGAGCCGTTTGCCGAGACGCAGGTGCGGCAGGGCGCCATCAGCTTCGGCGTCTCGTCCTACGGTTATGACATGCGCGTCGGGCCGGAATTCCACATCTTTACGAACGTTCATTCGCCCGTGGTGGACCCGAAGGCGTTCGACTCCCGCTCGTTCGTGGAGTGGGAGGGGGATGTCTGTATCATCCCGCCGAATTCGTTCGCCCTCGCGCGGTCGGTGGAGTACTTCCGCATCCCGCGCAACGTGCTCACCATTTGCGTTGGGAAGAGCACCTACGCGCGCTGCGGCATCATCACCAACGTGACGCCCTTCGAGCCCGAGTGGGAGGGCCACGTGACGCTGGAGATCTCGAACACGACCCCATTGCCGGCGAAGATCTACGCCAACGAGGGGATCGCCCAGGTGCTGTTCTTCGAGGCGGACGCCGACGACGTGTGCGAGGTGTCCTACGGTGACCGCAAGGGCAAATACCAGGCCCAGCGTGGAGTGACACTCCCCAAGATCTGATCCAGGCGCCATGGCTCTCATTCGCTGCCCGATTCACAAGATCCCCTATAACGAGGAGAACCCTCGTGGCTGCCCGGCGTGCGCCGCGGAAAAGGAGGGCACGGAGGAGTCCAGCATCATGCGGGAGCTGGCCCGCATGGCGCGGACGGCGCGGCGCCCCGGCGAGGCCGTCGTGCCCCCGCCACCGGTTGAGGAAGCGCCACCTCTGCCGGAAGCCGAGACTCCAGCGGAACAGGAAGCGGCCCCGATATTCGAGGAGGCCCCGGCCGGCGTGCTGGACATCCTCCACGAGTACAGGGCCCTCGTGGTGGGGGTCGTGGTGGTAGTCGGGCTGGCAGCCGCCGTGTTCTGGTGGACCCGGCCGAATTTCGTGGAGCAACCCGACCCGCCGGTGGCAAGCGGCGACGTACGGCCCCTCCCGATCGAGGCCGACGCCCCCATCAGCATGGTCTTCGGGTTCCTCGGGGTGCAGGCGCCGCACCCGGCACCCGAGGATGCGCGCCTGGCCCGGTACTCCTACGGCGACGACATCGTAGTCGACGCCCTGAACCAGATCGTCTACGCCGTGACCGTCGCGGTCCCCAACCGCAGCTGGCGTGGTCTCCAGGTCGGCATGACGGAGCGCAGCGCCGCCGGTACCCTGGCACTGCTCGGCACGCCGCAGGACACGACGGGCCGTGTGCGAGCCGAGCCACGTGAGGTACGGGGGTTCGCCGTGTACCCGTCACTCGACGAGCGACCGCTGCGGGTGCTCCGGGCCGAGGTGCGGCCCCCGAACGGCTGCTTCGACGTGCTGGTGGATCTCCGGCCGCGGGCTGCGGGCTTGCTGTTTGAGGACGGCCAGCGCTACGCCGTCGTGGGACGGGGCGAGACCGATCCCGATTGGGTGGTCACCCGAATACGCATCGTGAACCGTGCGATCCGCGGCCCCTACGCCGCCGGGGTCGCCTGCTAGGGAGGGGGTACCTGTGACCGACGCGACACCAACCGCTCAGACCTGGCCGGCCTGGAAGCTGGCCCTGCGCGTCATCGACGAGCCGGCAGAGGTCTTCCGTCAGCTCGCGGGGCGGCCCCAGGTGCTCGTCCCCATCATCATGCTCATCATCACGGCCGGCTTCGTGGGCATTGCCACCCCGGCGTCCACGCTGGAGAGCCAGGCGCAGCGCCAGGCCCAGGCGTTCGAGGAGCGCAACCCCAACCTGGACGACGACGCCCGCACCCGGCTCCAGGAGCGCGTGGACGGAGCGGCGAGCTTGCAAAACCGCGCGATCATCTTCGTGGCCGGCTCGCTCATCGGCCTTGTCTCCCTCGTCGTCATCGCCGCCGTGCTGCAGTTGATCTTCGGCGCGCAGGCCGCCGACGCGATGAAGTTCAAGGACGAGTTCGCGATCACGACCCACGCGTACGTGCCACAGCTGCTCGGGGCCGTGCTCGTGGTCGCGCTGGCGATCTTCGGGATGGAGGACCTGCGGCTCACCCTGGGATTCCTGTTCGGGGAGGACTCGTCGTCTTTCATCTATAATCTGGCCAACCAGTTCGGGCTGTTCGGGGCGTGGAACATCTACTTGCTGGCCCTGGGCAATCAGATCCGCATCGGTGCCAAGGGGATCGGCGGGCCACTGGCCGTGGTCGGCGGGCTGTGGGTGGTGGTGAACCTGGCGTTCGCGGCGATGTCGACCTTCTTCGGGGGGTTTGGCGGGTAGCAGTCGGACACCCCGCCCACACCGGGAGAACAGAGAACGGGGAACGGTACGACAGCAGGTACCGTTCCCCGTTTTCCTTCCCTGCTTTCGACTGGTTACTGCACCGTAAACGTCACCGTCTCCAACACGTTCCCCATCTCGTCACGGATCTCCACCGTCCACTCCCCCGTCCACTCGGCCAGGATCCGCTTGTTGGAGAAGGTGCGCCAGTGCGTGGCCCCGACCTCGAGGGGAACCACCCACTCGTAGCCGGCGAACTTCCACACGTGCTCGAGCATCGTGCCGGCCTCGGCGCCCTCGACCTTCATCCAGCAGAACAGCCGCTCCACGTCGGCCGTGAAGGCGGAGCCGGCGTCCACCGGCTCGCG
>JBDGXT010000277.1:0-4439 GCA_039584455.1 Gemmatimonadota bacterium | reverse complement strand
GCTTCGGCCTCCGCGAACACCTCGTCCAGCGAGCGCGTGTAGGACCCTTCCTCCTTCGGAAGCCGCGCGAAGGAGCAGAACACGCACACGTTGCGCAGGATGCACACGTTGGTCGGATTGATGTGCTGGTTCGCCGAGAAGAAGACGCGGTCCCCGTTGGCGCTTCGATTGGCGGCATCCGCGAGTGCGCCGATTCCCAGCAGATCGGAGCTCTCGTACAGCGTGATACCATCTTCCCGGGAGAGTCGCTCGCCTGCCTCGACTTTCTCGGCGATCGCGCGAAGCCGAGGATCGTGCAGGAGCTCCCCCAGGCTCATGCGTCGCGGCGCCCGAGCGCGAGGGTCACATTGTGACCGCCGAAACCGAAGGAGTTGGTGATGGCCGTGTCGACCTCGCGCTGCAGCTTCACGTTGGGCGCGCAGTTCAAGTCGCACTCGGGGTCGGGAAACTCGTTGTTGATCGTGGGCGGGATGACTCCGTGCTCCATCACCATCAGGGTGATGGCGGCCTCCAACGCACCGGTCGCCCCGAGCAGGTGCCCCGTCATCGACTTGGTGGAACTCATCACCAGCTCGTGGGCGTGGTCGCCGAACAGGGCTTTAACGGCCTGCGTCTCGGCGATATCACCGTGGGGCGTCGAGGTGCCGTGAGAGTTGACGTACTGGATGTCCGTCGGTGCCAGGTGTGCGTCCTCGAGCGCGGCCGCCATGGCCCGCCGGGCACCTTCTCCGCCGGGCACCGGCTGGGTCATGTGGTGCGCATCGGCGCTCATGCCGTACCCCAGCACCTCGCCCCGGATGGTCGCACCGCGGGCCTGGGCGCTCTCCAGCGACTCCAGGATCAGGACGCCGGCACCGTCACCCATGACAAACCCGTCCCGCTCCTTGTCGAACGGCCGGGAGGCCTTCTCCGGCTCGTCGTTGCGGGGCGACAGCGCCTTCATATTGGCGAACCCTGCAATTGCCAGCGGGGTGACCGCGGCCTCCGCCCCACCCGCGACCATCATCTCGGCTTCGCCCGACTGGATCAGGCGGAACGACTCCCCGAGCGCGTGCGCCGAGGAGGCGCACGCCGAGACCGTGCAGTAGTTCGGCCCCTTCGCCCCGTACCTGATGGAGATCAGCCCGGAGGCCATGTCGGGAATGAACATGGGCACAAAGAAGGGGGACACGCGTTTGAACCCCTTCTGGATCGAGATCCGACACTGCTCCTCGAAGGTGTAGATCCCCCCGATGCCGCTGCCGATCAGGACGCCCGTATTGTCAGGATCCGGCAGCGTGCCGTTGAAGCCGGCATCGCGCATCGCCTCCGCGGTCGCGGCCATGGCGTAATGCACGAACCGGTCGGACCGCTTGACCTCCTTGCGGTCCATGTAGTTCAGGGGATCGAACTCCTTGACCTCGCAGGCGAATCGCACGTCCATCTCGGACGGGTCGAATCGCTGGATGGGGCCTGCGCCGGACTTCCCGGCAACGAGATTCTCCCAGCTGTCTGCTACAGTGTTGCCGAGGGGGGAGACGACGCCGAGTCCGGTTGCGACGACGCGGCGCTTCAAGC
Organism: Gemmatimonadota bacterium; assembly: GCA_039584455.1. Lineage (GTDB taxonomy): Bacteria > Gemmatimonadota > Gemmatimonadetes > Gemmatimonadales > GWC2-71-9 > WVYX01. Next base: position 2,882 of record JBDGXT010000277.1, on the reverse strand, counting down.
CGTCACGACCCCATCTTGTCGTGGAGATACTTCAGCGCGTCCCCCACCGTGCGCAGCTTCTCGGCTTCCTCGTCCGGGATGTCGATGTCGAACTCCTTCTCGAAGGCCATCACGAGCTCGACGGTGTCCAGGCTGTCGGCTCCCAGGTCCTCCATGAAACTGGCCTCGTTCGTCAGCTTCTCCCGCTCGACACCCAGCTCCTCGGCGATGATGTCCTTGACCTTCCCCTCGAGTTCGCTCATGTCGGTCATCGTTGCGTTTCTCCGATAGGTTTCGTGCGTTACATGACCATGCCGCCGTCCACCACCAGGACGTGGCCCGTAATGTAGCTCGCCAGGTCGGATGCAAGAAAGAGGACGGCACTGGCAATGTCCTCCGGCTGTCCCAGGCGCTGCAGCGGGATCTGCTGCTGCAGCGCCGTGCGGACGTCGTCCGACAGCTTCTTGGTCATCTCCGTGTCGATGAACCCCGGGGCGACGGCGTTCACCAGCACGTTGCGGGCGGCCAGCTCCCGGGCGATCGACTTCGTGAATCCGATGACGCCCGCCTTGGACGCCGAGTAGTTGCCCTGCCCGGCGTTGCCCCGAACACCCACCACGCTGGAGATGTTGATGATCCGCCCAGCGCGGCGCTTCATCATGCCCCGGGCGATCTGTTTCGTGGCGACGAAGGTACCCCGCAGATTCACTTTGAGCACGAGGTCCCAGTCGTCCTCGCTCATGCGCATCAGCAGCCCGTCGCGTGTGATGCCGGCGTTGTTCACCAGGATGTCGATGGGCCCGAGCTCCCGCTCGACGGCCGTCACGGCCTCCTCGACCTGCTTGGCGTCCGAGACGTCGCCGGCCACCCCAAAGGCCTTGCCCTTCCCCGTGAGGGTGGCGGCCGCCTCCGGCGCACCCTGCAAGTCACTCAGGGCCACATCGGCGCCGGCCTCGTACAGCGCTTGCCCGACGGAATACCCGATACCGCGCGCCCCGCCGGTGACCAGCGCCACCTTGCCCGTGAGATCGATGGTCATGCGTGCTGCTCCAGGAACTGGTTCACTTGATCGGCCGTGCCGAGCGCCACCGAGGGCGCCCCCTTCACGATGCGGCGCAGCAGCCCGCTGAGCACGGTCCCGGGTCCCAGCTCGACGAACGGGGCGTCACCCCCCTCGTCCGCGGCACACCGCATCGACTCGACCCAGCGCACCGGAGCGGTGAGCTGGTCCCCGAGCAAGCGCCGCGCCGTGGCGGCGTCCCGCACGGGCTCGGCAGTCGCATTGGCGATCACGGGAAAGCCCGGGTCGGCGAACTCGACTTGCTCGAGCTCCTGCCGCAGGCCCGCGGCCGCCGGCGCCATCAGGGGCGAGTGAAAGGCGCCGCTCACCTTGAGGGCAAGCACGCGCTTGGCACCCGCTTCCTTGAGCCGCGCAGCGGCGCGCTCCACGGCACCAGGGTCTCCGGAGATCACTGACTGGTCGGGCGCGTTCAGGTTGGCCGCCACTGCCACCTCGTCGGCGGTGCTCGCCTCCTCGCAGAGTGCCGCCACCTGCTCGGCCTCGAGGCCGATCACCGCCGCCATCGTGCCCGGCCGCTGCTGTCCCGCCTCGAACATCAGCTCGCCACGACGCCGCACGAGTCGGGCCGCGTCGGTCGGCGCGAGGGCACCCGCCGCCACGTAGGCACTGTACTCTCCCAGGGAGTGCCCCGCTCCCGCCACCGGTCGGAGGACCTCACCAACCACCGCGTGCGCCGCCAGCGAATGCGTGAGGATCGCCGGCTGGGCATTGTGGGTCAGCGTGAGCTCCTCCTCAGGACCGTCCCACATGAGCCGTGAGAGGCTCACGCCCAGGGCCTCGTCCATCGCCTCGAACACCTCGCGCGCGGCCGGGAAGCTCTCCGCCAGGTCCTTTCCCATCCCTACCTTCTGCGCCCCCTGGCCGGGGCACAGGAGCACCGCCGTTACCACCGAACCAGCACACTCGCCCAGGTGAACCCGCCGCCGAACGCCACGAACAGCACCAGTGAGCCCTCCTTGATGCGACCCTCCCGCACGCACTCGTCCAGAGCGATGGGGATCGACGCCGCCGACGTGTTGCCGTAGCGGTCCACGTTCACGTAGACCTTGTCCATCGGCACGTGGGCGTGCTTGGCCGTGGCCTCGATGATGCGGATGTTGGCCTGATGGGGAATCAGGACGTCTACCTCGTCCCCGCTCAGTCCGGCCATCTCCAGAGCCTTGTCGCAGGCGTCGGCCATGGAGCGCACCGCGTTCTTGAACACCTCGCGGCCTGCCATCCTGATGAAGTAGCTGCCGTCCTTGAGCATCTCCTCATCGGGGGGACGGTTGCCACCGCCCCCTGGCCGGTACAGCAGCTCCCCGAGCCGACCGTCGGTCTTGAGGTACGTGGACAGGATGCCCCGCTCGCCGTTGGCCACCGGCTGCACCAGTGTGGCCCCCGCCCCATCCCCGAACAGCACCGCCGTGGTACGGTCGGTGTAGTCGGCGATGGTCGAGAGCCGATCACCGCCCACGACCAGCACGTTCTGCGCCTGCCCACTGGCGATCATTCCCTCGGCAACCGACAGGCTGTAGAGGAACCCGCTGCAGGCCGCCGCGACGTCGAACGCGGCCGCATTGTTGGCGCCGAGCTCCGCCTGGATATCACAGGCCGTAGACGGTAGCAGGCGATCGGGACTCGCCGTCCCCAGCACGATGCCGTCCACGTCGAGCGGGGTGAGCCCCGCGTCGTCCAGCACCTGGCGGCACGACGCCGCCCCCATGTAGGCGAGCGTCTCGTGCTTCTCGGCGATGCGGCGTTCGCGGATGCCGCTGCGTTCCCGGATCCACTCGTCCGACGTGTCGAGGATGCTCTCGAAGTAGGCGTTGTCGAGAATCTT
>JBDGXT010000037.1:0-10369 GCA_039584455.1 Gemmatimonadota bacterium | reverse complement strand
GATGATCTCCGCTTTCAGATCTTCGCGCTCCTCGCCACCGGGAGAGGCGTCGAGGCGGCGGGCGATGGAATCGTACTCGCCGCGCAGCGAGGAGATCATGGAGTCACTCATGTGCCGCCTCCACTTCCAGCTTCTCCAGTGCCAACCGCTCCTTGGACGACAGGAGCTTGCCCGCCTGGAGCACTACGAGTGTGCGATCGCCGTCGGCCACCACGCCACTGATGTATTTCGCCGCCAATCCGCGTACTATGGTTGACGGAGGGGTGATGCGGTCAGCGGAAACACGCAGCACTTCCTGCACCGCGTCGACCACGACCCCGATCTTCTCTCCCTCGAACTCCAGGATCATGATGCGGGTGTCTTCGCGCACCGGCGCTTCCACCTCGACCCGCTTCCGCAGATCCATGAGCGGCACGACGGCGTCCCCGTAGTGCACGACGCCTTCGAGGTACGCGGGTGCCTTGGGCAGGGGAGCGGGTTCCTGGTACCGCAGTATCCGCTCGACCTGGAAGATGTTCACCGCGAAGTCGTGTCCGCCGACACGAAAGGTGACGAGTTGGACTTCGTCGCCTGTACTCATCGTTCCTCGGTTGCGCCTGCCGGCATGAGCCGCTCGGCCAGGACGTCCATGTCGATCACTGGAACCAGTGCCTCGCCCACCCGCGCCACGCCCAACGCCCAGGGAAGATCCCACCCCGCCGGGACGCGCTCGGGATCCTCGCGCACCACCGACTCTGCCTCATTCACCGCCAGCGTCACCAGTCGCCCCGCACATTGCGTCACGACGCCCAGCGCCGCGCCGGGCACCGGATCGCGATCGGTCTCCACCAGCGCCCCCAGATCGACCAGGGGCATGAGTCGCCCGCCCGTCTGTATGACCCCGAGCACCGCAGGGTGCCTGCTCGGCGCGGCATACGCCTTCGGCAGCTCTATGACCTGCCGTACGTCTGCGAGCCGTACGCCGTACCGTGTGCCGCCGGCCTCGACCAAAAGATAGCCCTTCATGCTCTGACGCGCCCCTCGAGTCGGGCCTCGATGCGCGAGGCGATGGCGTCGAGGGCCACGACTTCCTCCGCCCCACCCGCGGCGATGGCTGCCTGGGGCATGCCGAAGATCACCGCCGAGTCTTCGTCCTGCGCCAGACCCCCTCCACCAGCATCCCGAATCGCACGCAGTCCCTCAGCACCGTCACGCCCCATGCCGGTCAGCACCACACCGAGCGATTGCCGGCCGAACAGCTCGGCCACCGACTTGAACAGAGGGTCGGCCGCCGGCCGCACGCCCCACACCGGCTCGTCCTGGCGTAGCTGCACGCACGGCCCGTCCGGGCTCGCCTCCACCCGCATGTGGTAGTCCCCCGGCGCCACGTACGCGGTATCGGCGAGCAGCGGCGCACCGTCTCCGGCCTCGACGACGCGAAGCGCGCTGGACGCATCGAGCCGCTCGGCGAGGCTCCGGGTAAAGTGGGCCGGCATGTGCTGCACGACGAGCACGCCGGTGTCGCCACCCACCGAGAGCCGGGGAATGACCTCGGCCAGTGCCCGCGGCCCGCCCGTACTCGCCGCGATGGCAACGGCGAACCGGGCGCGGCCCTTCACCCATGCCGTGGTGGGCGGCGGCACCACCGGGGTCGGCGCGCGCGCCAGCATCGGCACACGATCGAGCTCCGCCGCCATGGCCGCGTCCAGCGCTCCCAGCAGCGCCGGCCCGATGGCCGCCACCGCCTCGCGCCCCGACCCCCGCGGCTTGGCCACGACCTCCACCGCGCCCAGCTCGAGCGCACGAATCGCCGCCTCGGTCCCGGGACCGGCGTAGGCGCTCACGACCACGATGGGTCGCGGCGACTCGCTCATGATGTAGCCGATGGCCCCGAGACCGTCGAGCCGCGGCATCTCGATGTCCATCGTGACGACATCGGGCTCGAAGCGGTGCACCTTCTCGGCGGCGTCCAGGCCGTCGCGCGCAATGGCCACGACGCGGTAGCGCTCGGAGGCGTCGATCACGTCCGTGAGCACGCGCCGCATGAACGCGCTGTCGTCGGCGACGAGAACGGATGCCACCTCGCTCACAGCTCTACCTCCTCCCTCCCCACCACCCGCACGGTGACCTTGCCCGCCCCCACGTCGAACCAGACCGAGCGGCCGGCGCGCCCCCCGACCGCCTCCGCAACGATGGGCACACCGACCTGCCGCAACGCCGTACGGCAGGCCAGCACGTTGCGTTCACCGATGTGCACGCTCCCCGTGGGGAGCAGGTCACCGAACATTGTGCTGCCCCCGACCAACCGGGCATGCGTACGCTCCAGCACGGCACCACGCTCCTGCATCTGCGCCACCAGGAGGGGCACTGCGGTGTCGGCCGCGCGCGCCGGACTACTGCTGCGTCGAGCGAGCGATTGCGCGGGCAGCAGCACGTGCGCCATCGCGCCCACGCGCCCCTCCAAATCGTGCAGGATCACCGCGACGCAGCTCCCCAGTCCCAGCGCCGTGAGCGTCCCGCCCCCGCCCACCACGGCGTATTCGCCCATGGCAACGATGGTCTGGTCGTTCTCGATCCTCATGGCCGGCGATACACGCGCTCGCGGGCGTCCTCGAGCGCGAGTTCCTGCCGCGCCTCGCCCACCAGCGTCTCGACCTTGCCGAGCACGAGGTAACCCCCGGGGCGCAGCGCGTCGGCGAACCGGCGGAACAACATCTCCTGCGTGGGACGGTCGAAGTAGATGACCACGTTGCGACACATGATGAGGTCATAGGGGGGATGCGGCGGCGGCTCGCGCAGGAGGTCGTGCCGCTGGAACCGAACCAACGCCTTCACTTCGGGGACCACATGGCACTGCTCGCTGCCGCGCACATAGCGTGATACGAAGGGCGGGGGCATCTCGTCAAAGGCCGGCGGGCGGTACACGCCTTCCCCCGCGCGCGCGAGACTCGCGCGGTCGAGGTCCGTCGCGTCGATCCGGGTGCGCCCACCGGGGACCCGCGGGGTGCTGCGCGCCAACTCCAAAAAGAGCACGGCCAGGGTGTAGGGCTCCTCGCCCGAGGCACAGCCGGCGGACCAGCAGCGCACCCGACCTTCGCGCGCTTCCCACAGCGCGGGGAGCACCCGGTCTGCGAGCAGCTGCCAGGTCTCGCGGTTGCGGAAGAACTTGGTGACGTTGATGGTGATGGTATCGAGCAGGCGGTCATACTCCTCAGCGTCCCCATCGAGCACCGTGGCGTACTGCTCGTAGGTGTGCACCCCCCGCGCGCGCATTCGCACGGCAATGCGCCGTCGGAGACATCCTTCCTTGTACGAATTCCCGTTGAAGCCGCGTGCTTCGCCGACCTTTCCGAGCAGCGCGATCAACGCGGGGTCGCGCTCCCGCGGCTTCACGTCAGCGCGCTCACGGTATCGAGATTGGTGCGCGCCAGCTCGTGTCCGGGATTCAGTTCCAGTGCCTTGCGCCAGAAGTCCGCGGCCGATTCCCGATCGAGGCGCTTGTAGGCAATGTTGCCGAGCTTAAAGTAGATGTCGTCGCCCAGCTTCGGCTGGAGCTTGGTCGCGCGCTGGTAGGCATCCCATGCCTCGTCGTACCGCCCCGCGCGATAGTGGAGGTCGCCGAGATTCTTGGAGAGCTGCGGCACAGACGGATCATCAGCCAACGCGCTGCGCAGCCCTTCCTCTGCCTGGTCCAGCTCCCCCAGGAGCTCGAGCAGAACAGCGCGATTGTTGCACAACACCACGCTGCCCGGGTGGGCCTCGAGCCCTTCGCGCAGCAAGGCCTCCGCTTCCTCCACGTCCTCCAACGCCGCCGCCGCGAGGGAGCGCGCCCAGAACCACATGGCGCTGGGGATTTCGTCCCCACCCACTTCCCGAGCTCGGTCAAGGCGGCCCGTGGCAACCTCGTAGTCGCCACGCTGCAGTGCCACGATCCCCCAACTGGTCATGACGGGGGCGCTGCGGCGTGCCTTGCTCGCCGCCTCGGCGTACGTCGCTTCGGCTTCCTCCAGACGACCCGCCTTCTCATAGCTGAGGGCCAGGTTGTGCAGCACGCCTGGCCGCGCGCCTCCGCGCTCCGCGGCCTGGTTGAAGTGGCCGGCCGCCTCCTGCCAGTGCGCCTGCTTCACAGCGATGAGGCCGAGATGGAAGTAGGCACTTCCGTCGGACGGGCGCAGCTCGACGACACGCCGGAACTCACGGGTCGCCTCATCCAGCATCCCGGTCTTGTAGAAGGCGATGCCCAGATTGCGGTGCTCGTCGACGCGGGCGTCGCCGACGTCGGCCGCCTGCGGTTCGCTCCGGCCCGTACGGTGCACGAACCCCGCGGTGATGAGACCGTACAGGGCCTTGCCCACGTCGAACTCGACCAGCCCCGAGTCCTCGACGAGCTGCGTGAAGTCGCGGGTGCCGTCGAGGAGCGGCACCATGCGCTGCTGATGCTCGGTGAGCGTGACCTGCGAGGCGGAGATACGACGCTCGTCCACCGTGAAGATGATGTCGAGCGACGGGATCTTCTTCTCGATGAGGCTCCACTCGTCCACCCGGCGTGCGCCCTCGAGCAACAGCGATTCCGGGTTGATGGCCACGAGGAAATCCTGCTCCTCGGGATGCACGTCGGCCTCGAAGTTGAACGAGCCCCGCGTCCACGTGAACAGGAAGTACACCGCCTCCTCGATCTGCAGCCGCATGTAGTGCTCCAGCTGCTGGCGGGCGATGGCACCCTGATCTACGAGCAGCTCACCCACGCGCTTGTCTCGCTGGCGGGTCTGTAGATCGATGGCGGCGTGTAGCTCGTCCTGCGTGATCTTGCCGTTCTTGACGAGAATGTCGCCGAGACGATCGCGGCGATTGACGAGGGACGCGTACGTGATCAGGCCCCGATTGAAGTAGATGTGGCCCAGGTTGGTTCGGTCGGTCACGGCGAGACAGCCCGTCTTCTGACCGAGGGCCAGCAGCTGCAGCACGTCGGCAAGGGACGCTTCCTTGAGGCTTCCCTTGATCGCCACTAGGTCATCTCCTCGATCACGCGCTGGGCGGGATCGGGCCAGAACCAGACCATCTTCTCCCGACTACTCACGCCTCCCGAGGGTGAGATCATGATCCCGCTCGTCCGCACGCCGGCGGACACACGCTGCCGCGGCGGCGCGGCCCCTTCGACCATCTCGCGCGCCAGCGCGGCGTTGGGCGGAACACCCTGCGCCTCGGCTGCCACCGCCACCCGCTGCAACAGCCCCAGCACGGCACGAATCGAGTCGGCGGGCCGCGCCGCTAGGTAGTCGGCCAGCTCTTCGTCGGCGGCGCCGAAGTCCTCCTCCAGCTTGCCGACCACGATCGCGCGGCGGAGCTCGCGGTCGGGACTCGCGACGTTCACCACCAACCCACCCTCCAGCCGCGAAATCAGACGATCGTCCAGGCCCTCGACCTCCCGCGGCACACTGGCCATGGTGAATACGAGCTGGCGTCGCGATTCGAACAGCTCGTTGAAGAGGTGGAACAACTCCTCCTGGGTGCGCTCCTTGCCAACCAGGAGGTGCGCGTCGTCCAACAGGAAGGCCGTGGCACGACGATACCGCGCGCGCCACGCATCGACGCGGTCGCCGTCGATCGCTTCCACCAACTCGTCGATGAGCTGTTGCGCCGACAAGCATGCCACCACGGCGTCCGGTCCGGCAGCGAGCTCATGTCCGATCGCGTGCAGCAAGTGCGTCTTGCCGACGCCCGTGGGCCCCGCGAGCACGAGGGGGTTGTAGCGCGTGCCCGGCTGGTCCACCACCGCAGCGGCCGCGTTGTGGGCGACCTTGTTGGACTCGCCTCCCACGAACGACGAGAGTGCCCACGCGGCCGATGGCCCGGGCGGCGGCCCGACCTCGTGGAGTGCCGTCTGCACGAGCTCGTCCACTTCCTCCAAGCGGTCCGGGTCATAGAAAATCGGGTCCTCGGCGCGCTCGGCATCGAGCTTGGCCATCGTGGCCTGCATCGAGCGCAGGCGCTCGATGTCTCGCTCGTATTGCCTGAGCACTCGCTCGACCGCAATCGGCATGTCCTGGTCCAACAACTGTTCGAGGCGCGCCGTGCGGTAGCCCTCAGCCTCCCAACGCATGATCGCCTTGCCCAGCTTGGACCGCCACGCCTCCACCTGCTCCTCCACCGTGTGGGCCACGTCGGAGAGGAAGTCCGCGAACTCGTCCGGCCGTACCTCCGGTGGCTCGGCCACCGGCTCCCCAGGAACCATCAGTGCGGGCGCGGGACCCGTGGTCATGGGAACCTCGGTCCGTACCTCCCCCGCGAGCAGCTCGGCGGCCCCGTCGGGAGTGATGGGTGACTCGCTCACGGCCTGGTAGGCCACCAGCTTGTTGAGCAGCCCGAGCAGCTCCCGCACATTGGGCACCTCGAACTCCGCCACCGCCTGCAGCACCCCTTGCCCGAACTCCGCACCGCGATCCTCCGCGCGCCGCAGGAGGATCGCGAGCCGCGTCTCGGCGTCAGGGGAGCCGATATCGACTAACAGTCCCGCGTCGAACCGCGACAGCAGCCGCTCATCCAGGTCCTCGATCTCCGAGGGCGGGCTATCGCTGGTCAGCACGATCTGCTTGCCGGCCGACTGAAGCTCCTGCGTGATGCGCAGCAGCTCCGCCTGCATCTCACGCCGGTGTGTCAGGAACTGGACGTCATCCACCAGAAGGACATCGACCTGGGCATAGCGGCTGCGCAACGCCTCGCTCTGCCCGGCTGCGACGGCGGCGTTGTAGGCCTCGACGAACTCGTCGATTGTGAGGTACTCCACGCGGACCTGCGGGGCGAGCTCCCGGGCGAGTTGGCCGACGGCCATCAAGAGGTGCGTCTTGCCCAGGCCTGTGGGGCTATAGACGAACAACGGGTTGTACGCCGTACCGGGCGACTCGGCGACGGTCCGGGCCGCGGTCACCGCAAGCCGGTTGGCGGCGCCGACCACGAGGGTCTCGAAGCTGAACTTAGGATTCAGCTCGTTAGTCACACCGGCTCCTCCTGGCTCAGCTTGCGCAGCACGAGCTCCGAGGCGGCCTTGAGGGTCTCGAACACACCGGTGCCGGACAGCGCGGCCGCGGAGAAGCTGGGCAGGCCCCAGAAGTTCAGCGCGTCATCCAGCTCTTGAGTCGAGAGCACGAGATCTTGCGGCAGGTCCTGCTTGTTGTACTGGAACACCAGCGGCATGGCACGCGCGTCGGCGCCCTGCGCCAGGAGATTCTCCTGTAGATTCTGCAGGCTCTCGACGTTTTCCTCGAGCTGTCGCGCCTGACTGTCGGCGACGAACACCACGCCATCCGCACCCTGGAGCACCAGTTTGCGCGTCGCGTTGTAGTAGACCTGCCCCGGCACCGTGTAGAGCTGGAACCGTGTTGTGAATCCCGAGATACTGCCGAGCTCGAGCGGCAGGAAGTCGAAGAACAGTGTGCGATCGGTCTGGGTCGCGAGCGACACCATGCGGCCGCGGCGATCATCCGGCACGCGCCCGTAGACGTACTGCAGGTTGGTCGTCTTGCCCGACCGTCCGGGTCCATAGTAGACGATCTTGCACGTGATCTCGCGGGTCGTGAAGTTGACTAGGGACACGTCGTCACTGTCCGAAAAGGGTCGCCAGACTCTCGTTCAACTCCCGCTCGAAATCCGCGGCGAGCACCGCTTGGGGCCGCTCCTCCGCAGGAGCCGCCGTTGCGAGCTCCGCCACAAACTCCTCGAAGAATAACTGAACCAATCCCACCGAGGAGTCCGGACCATAAACTACCAGTGCGAGCAGCGGTCCGCGCGGGGTATCGAATGCCCCCAGGAAGATGCCATGCTCCACTCCCTGGTGGTTGAGCGTCCCGAAGTGCCGCTGGTCGAGCATGCTCGCCATCTCACCGCTCGAGGCGACGATTGCGGCCCCCAGGGCCGCCGCCGACATCACGTCTACGGCGCGTGTGAACCCGTGCTGCGCCAGCACCTGGCCCGCCGGGGTCATGAGCAGCGTGAGCCGCGCCCCCGCCTCCGCCACGAACCGCTCCAGGGGCTCGAGGGTCCACTCCTCGACCGCGCGTGTCTGCCTCACGCGAGGCTCTCCGCCGCCCGCAGCATCTCCAGCCGCACGAGCCCCACGTTCATGTTGGGATCACCGACGGCGACGACCAGCACGCCGTCCGGCGCCGGAACCACGATGAGTGTGCCGCCGTCGCCCTGCAGGTGCAGGAAGTGCGGTGCGCCCGCGGCCCCGGCATCCATCGCCTGCCGAAACCGCTTGTGCACGCTGGCCGCCAGCGCCGCTACGGCGTTGCCCCGCACACCCTCCATCAGCGACTCCGCCACGATGAGTCCGTCGTCACCCGCCACGAGCATCGCCCCGCGCACACCACGCACGCGGGTGACGTTGTCGAGGGCCCGCCGGAATCGTGTCGTCACAGCTGCTGCTCCTCGAGCCAGGCCCGGGCCACGGCACCGGCACGTTCGGCCAGCATGGCAAGCCGGCCCGACGGTACGCTGTGGTCGCGCAGAATGAGCAGCAGGGTCTCGGAGGTCGGCGGTGTCACGTACACGTTGCCGTCGGGTCCCTCGGCCACGATCCAGCGCCACGCACCCAGGTGGAGCATGCGCGCCGTGCGATCGGCCTCCTGGGCGGCCCCTGCCAAGTACGCCGCCACCGCTTGAGAGACGTCCTGCCCGTCGGCGTCGCGCAGCTGCCCACCCAACACCTGGCCCCGGTCGTCCACCAACAGCATCCCCTGCTCGGCGCCTTCGAGCCCGGCGGACAGCGCATCCTCACCCGGGCCTTCCGCAGAGGCCTGCGACTCGAATTCCTCGGCTGCATCACGCACCGTGCGCAGGGCGCGGATCACGCTCTCGTTGGTGGGATCGGCCGCGAGGGCGAGCTCCAAGTGCTCCAGTGCACTGTTCAGATCACCGGAGCGGTAGCTCAGGAAGCCGAGTCCCTTGTGCGCGCCGACGTGGCGGTTGTCCAGCTCCAACACGGTCCCCCACACCTGCACCGCGCGTCCGTACTCGCCCTGATCCACGAGCAGGCGGGCGTACAAGTCTCGACCCTCGATGAGCTCCGGATGCTGCTCCACCCCGTTCACCACGATGCGCGACGCGGCGTCGAGCTGTCCTACGCGGCGCAGCGCCTCACCCAGTTCCAGGAAGACGAGGCTCGACGGATCGCGCGCCAACTCCGCCGTCATGGCCTGGATATCGCTAGCCACGAGACCCCGCCAAGAACGTGTTCAAGGTCTGGGCCGCAACGACCGCGTCGTGCACCCGCTGCATCTCCGCTTCGGCTCTCCCCTCCTGCTCCGCGATCTTGAGCCAGCGCTGCCACCACTCGACCGCCTCCCGCAAGCGTCCCTGCAGCGCCAGGGCATCCCCCAGCAGGCGATGCGCCGCCCCGAAGAGGGGATCCACCCGCAGCGCGCGGCGCAGGTGTTCCTCTGCCGAGCCCGCTTCACCAGCAGCGAGGTGGACGCGCCCCAAGACGACGTCGACGGCCACCTCGTGCGGGAACCGCTCGCGCATCGTCTCTGCCAGCTGGCGCGCGGCGCCCAGGTCACCCTGCTCCAGTGCGGACTCGGCCCGCTCGACCAACCCCCTGAGGTCCTCGGGAACCTCGGTCGGGGCCGGCGCCGCTCTCCGGTCGGCTACGGCCACGAGTCCCGCGCTCTCCAGCCCGAAGATCGTCTTCGCCACGTCGAAATCGGACCGCGCGACCAGGCTGGCAATAGTACGCAGGTCCCGCTCGCCATCGATGGTGGCCAGCACCTCCCACTCGAATGGCAGCAGATCGAGCCCACCCCCCTCGCCGCTGTCGGCCGGCGCGAGTGCCGGCACCACACCCACATGGGGGATCTTCGACTCGATACGCGACCACTCGTCGATGCGGCGGGCACCCTCCATCAGCACCGACTCCGTGGTAATCCGCACGGTCGCATCGGCGGGAACCTCCCGGAGGGGACCTTCCACGAACGAGAAGTAGCCTTCGCGCCAGTTCATGACCTCGAAGATCACTTCCTCGACCTGGAAGCGGACCTGCCGCTCGAGCTCCCGCTCCGCGACAGCGCCGATGTCCATCAGGACCTCGCCCAGGCGCCGCTGGTCACCGTGCTCCTGCATGTCGCGGGCTCGGTGGAGGTCGGCCTCGGTGATCTTGCCCGCACGCACCAGCATGCCGCCCAACGGGTGTGGGTTGCTCTGAATCTCCGCGTAGATCACCGCACCGTCGTCGAAGTACACTGTCCCTTGATTGTGCCGCAGCTCGGACGCCACCGTGAGCACACCCGTCTTGCGGCTGAGATCCAGCAGCTGGAAGACGTCGTGGATCCCCAGTTCCTTGAGCGGTCCCTCGATCGCCATGGTCTACGCCACCTCGCCCTCGAAGATGTGCCGCAGA
>JBDGXT010000276.1:0-2856 GCA_039584455.1 Gemmatimonadota bacterium | reverse complement strand
TCCTTCTCGGGCTTGAACGACCGGTAGTTGATGGTCTCGGGCTTGACCACTTCGCCCCACGACCACCAGTACCGCTGCCCCTGGAGGGCGAGCCGCTCCCGCTCCTTGGAGTCCCGCGGACCGCGGATCTCCTCGGCGCTCGCGATGCGAATCCGGATGAAATCGAAACTGGTGCCGCGCGCCTCGCGGGCGCTGCGAAAATCGATCATCGCCTACTCCTCGCCGTCCTCGGTGACGCCGAGCTCGACCTTGAGGCCAAGCGCCTGGAGCTCCTTCACGAGCACATTGAACGACTCTGGCGTCCCAGGTTCCGGCAGGTTTTGACCCTTCACGATGGCTTCATAGACCCGGCTGCGTCCGTTCACGTCGTCCGACTTGACGGTCAGCATCTCCTGCAACGTGTGAGCGGCACCGTAGGCTTCGAGCGCCCACACCTCCATCTCGCCGAAGCGCTGGCCACCAAACTGCGCCTTGCCGGCGAGCGGCTGCTGCGTCACCAGGCTGTACGGCCCGATGGAACGCGCGTGGATCTTATCGTCTACGAGGTGGGAGAGCTTCATCATGTAGATGGATCCGACGGTCACCTCCGCCGAGAACCACTCACCGGTCCGTCCGTCCCGCAGGCGGGACTTCCCAGTCGGCGTGAAGCCCGCCAGCCGGAGCAACTCATGGGCTGCCGCCTCGACGTCCGCCCCGCTCTTGGGGCCGAGCAGCTTCGCCGCGGCCGTGAGACCCGTCGCCGCGAGGCGCGCCCCCGCATCCAAGTCGATGAGCTTCTGCGACCCCTTTAAACCAGTCTTGAGCGCGGTCTTCTCGACCTTCGAGAGCTCGTCGCCACCCTCCTCGATGCGGACTTCGTGGTACTCCTTCTGTAGGTCTGCCTCCTGCGTGGCGCGCTCGGCAACCTCCTTGGCCGCCCGCTCCAAGAAGTCGCGCAGCCCGTGGAACAGGTCCCGCGTGCTCTGGGAGAGCGCCCGACGGGCGAGCAGATCGAGTCGCACCGTTGTGAGGTCCGGCCGGTCACCATTCTCCGCCGGGTGGCGGCGCAGGTCGGCGAGCAGCGTCCGCACCTCGTCAGCGCTCAGACGCGGCGGGCGAGCCGAGAGCCGTAGGGCTCCGGCCGCCCAATGCAATCCGGCGATCCGCAGCAGCAGACCGACCTCGGTCTCATTCGCACCCTGGAAGACAGGCGTCTCCGCACGGAAGCCGAGGACCTCGGCACACCATCCGAGGTGCGTCTCCAGAATCTGCCCCACGTTCATGCGGCTGGGCACGCCCAGCGGGTTCAGCACGATGTCCACCGGCGAACCATCCGGGAGGAACGGCATGTCCTCCTCCGGCACGATCCGCGCGATGATGCCCTTGTTCCCGTGCCGGCCGGCCATCTTGTCGCCCACCGAGATCTTGCGCTTCTCAGCCAGGTAGACCTTGACCAGCTGGATGACCCCGGGTGGAAGCTCGTCTGGCTGGAGGATCTTGTCGATCTGATCCTCGGCCTTCTCCTCGACCCTGGCGCGCTCGCGGTTGGCCGCGTCGATCGCCGCCCGGACTCGCTCGTTGGCGGTCTTGGACTTCACCCGCAGGGTCTTGAGGTCGACATCGGCGAGGTTCACCTCCTCCAGCACCGTCCTGCTGAGCTTGGTACCCTCCGACAGATACTCCTCGACGGTGCCGCTCTTCAGCATGACGGCGACATCCTGCCCCTGGAGCAGCTCCACCAGCTCCTCGAAGAGCGCGGCGCTGATGCGCGCCTTCTCCTCGTTCTCCAGGCTCCGCACATCGCCAATCCGCTCGCCGCGGTCCTTCTCCACCACCTGATCCTCGACGCGCGAGAAGATCTTGACGTCGATGACCGTGCCCTCCATCCCCGGCGGCACCTTGAGCGACGAGTCCTTCACGTCCTTGGCCTTCTCGCCGAAGATGGCCGTGAGGAGCTTCTCCTCCGGCGACAGCTCCGTCTCACCCTTGGGGGTGATCTTGCCGACCAGAATGTCGCCCGGCGTGACGGCCGCACCGATCCGGATGATGCCACGCTCGTCCAGATCGACCAGCGCCTCCTCGGAGACGTTGGGGATCTCGCGCGTGATCTCCTCCTGACCGCGCTTCGTATCGCGGACGTGCAGCTCCAGCTCCTGGATGTGGATCGACGAGTACGTGTCGTGCTTCACCAGGCGCTCCGAGATGACGATCGCGTCCTCGAAGTTGTGCCCATACCAAGGCATGAAGGCCACGAGCACGTTGGCGCCCAGCGCGAGGCTGCCACCGTCGGTCCCGGCGCCGTCACCGATGATCTGCCCCGCCTCTACCGTCTCGCCAACCTCCACCAGCGGACGCTGGTTGATGGCGGTATCCTGGTTGGTGCGCCAGAACTTCTTCAGCCGATAGCGGTCGTGCTGTAGCAGCCGCCCCAACGGTGCCCCTTCCTGGGCCTGGCCCGGACGACCCGTGTCGACGATGATCTCATCGGCCGTCACCTTGCTGACCACGCCGCCACGGCGGGCCACCACCACGGCCCCGGAATCCAATGCCACCTTCTGCTCCAGCCCCGTCCCCACGAGAGGGACCCGCGGGAAGAGCAACGGCACCGCCTGGCGCTGCATGTTGCTCCCCATCAGCGCGCGGTTGGCGTCGTCGTGTTCGAGGAACGGAATCAACGCCGCGGCGATGGAGACGAGCTGCTCCGGCGCCACGTCCATGAAGTCGATGCGCTGCGGCGTCAACATCGGGTAGTCGTCCCGCTTACGGCACAGGGCGACCTCGTTGACGAACTTCCCGCTCTCGTCCAGCGGGGCGTTCGCCTGCGCCACCGCGTACTCCTCCTCCTCGGAGGCCGAGAGCCACCGAATGTCGTGCGAG
>JBDGXT010000275.1:0-3475 GCA_039584455.1 Gemmatimonadota bacterium | reverse complement strand
CATTGTGATCGATGGTGTCGTGGTCACGAACGCGTCGAACACCATCGAGGCACCCATCTGGGGCACCGGGTACGCCAACCGGCTCATCGACCTCAACCCCGACGACATCGAGAGCATCGAGATCCTGAAGGGCGCGGCGGCGTCCGGGCTGTACGGCTCGCGCGCGTCGAACGGCGTGGTCATCATCACGACCAAGTCGGGCCGGCGTAACAACACCCAGGTGACGCTCCGGGCCTCGCTCGGGTTCGAGCAGGTGAACCGCCTGCCTGCGCTCCAGACCCGCTGGTCGCAGGGCATAGCGGATCCCGCGGGCGATCCCACGGATCCGGCCAACAACTTCAACCCCGGGTCGAGCCTCAGCTGGGGCCCCCTGCTTGCCCCCGATACGCCGATCTACGATCACGCGAACGAGATGTTCGGCACCGGCGTCCGCAGCGACAACTCGCTCTCGCTGTCGGGCGGGAGCGACCGCACCACCTACTTCCTGTCGGTTGGCTACCTGTATCACAACGGCACGATCGAGGGGAACTCCGACTACAAGCGGCTGACGACCCGCCTGAAGGGCGCGCACGACTTTCTGCCCAACCTGAACGTCGAGGGCAACTTCGCCTTCACCTGGGTGCGTTCCGCACGCCGCCCGAGTTCAACAACCTGCCGTACCGCGACACGGCCAACGGCCTGCACCGTTCCTACCGCTATCCCAATCCCACGGAGCTGGTCCGGACCCGCGGGTATGACAACCCGTTCTGGACGGCGAACGAGATCCCCACCACGGCGCAGGTGGACCGGTACACCGGGAACCTGCAACTCGACTGGGATCCCTGGGCGTGGCTGGAGCTCCGTTACCTCGTGGGACTCGACTTCGCCAACGACCAGCGCCGGACGCTGTGGCCCAAGAGCTCGTCTGACTTTCCGCAGGGCCACCTCATCCGGGCCGAGCTGGTGAACCGGGTGTTCGATCACACCCTGCTGGCCGCTGTGGCACGTCAGTTCAGCGATGACTTCGCGGCGAGCCTGACCCTCGGGCAGAACCTGAATCAGACGAGCTTTCGGCGCTACCAGGTCGACGCCGACAACCTGATCGCCGGCGCCGGGCAGCTGGACTTCACGGTGGACCGGGATCCCTGGGAGTACGAGGAGACGGTGCAGACGGAGGGGTATTTCGCCGACCTGGCGCTCGACCTGTGGGGCCAGCTGTTCGTCAAGGCGGGGGTGCGCTACGACGGCTCCAACACATTCGGTGGTGATATCGACACGCTCACGGGCCGGCAGGAGCCGAGTCGCTTCTGGTATCCCAAGGTCAGTGTAGCGTGGGACTTCGGCCGCTACGTGAGCTTCCTCGACTTCGCCAAGCTGCGCGGGGCGTACGGACAGGCGGGGCGGCAGCCGCCGGCCTACTCGAATGTCATCGGGTACGAGCCGGTGGGGACGTACTACAGTTACTCGGTCATTGCGTCTCCGTCCGAGTCACCCAACAGGGTGATCGCGCCCGAGCGCACGGCCGAGACCGAGGCGGGCCTGGATCTCACAGTGCTGGGGAACCGGCTGAACCTGGGGGTGACCTACTACCGAGCGAGGACCAAGAGCGCGATCGTGGACCGGGACCTCGACCCGGCCACCGGCTTCGGCAGCATTCTGGACAATGCCGCAGAGTGGCACAGCTGGGGGTGGGAGATCTCGCTGGACCTCCTGGCCGTGCAGTCGCGCGACTTCGACTGGCGCATCACGACCCACTGGGGGACCAACACGAGCGTGGTGGACTCGGTGCTCGGTACGGAGGAGCTGGCGATTACGGGCTTCAGCTCGTTCCGCTCGGCGGTGATACCGGGCTATCAGCTCCCGGTGTTGTACGGCACGGACTTCCACCGGTTCGGTCGTGGCGACCTCGTCGGTGGTGTCGGTGGTGTCGACATCGACAACACCTACAGCGGGTGGAGTGAGGGTGACCTCTATATCGCTGCGGACGGATTCCCGGTGTGGGATCCTGACTTCCGTGTCGTCGGCGATCCAAACCCCGACTGGACCGGCTCGCTGCGGAGTACGTTTACTTTTTTCCGCAAGCTGCGGCTCTCGGGCCTCCTCGACGTGAAGCACGGCGGCGACATGCTGAACGGCACCCGGGGCGCGCTGTACTACTTCGGCGCCCACGCGGATACGGAGGCCTCGCACGGTGCGGGCGCCGACACCACCTTCGTGACGTGCGAGACCTGCGGCCCCGGCGCCGGCACCGAGGTCACCCTCAACTGGAACACGTGGTATGTCTTCGGCAACGGCAGCAGCTTCACCGGCCCGGGCTCGCAGTTCGTCGAGGACGCAAGCTTCGTCAAGCTGCGCGATCTGTCGCTGTCGTACACCTGGGATGCCGGCTGGCTGCACAGCATCGGGTTCAATACGCTGGACATCACGCTGAGCGGCCGCAACCTCGTCACGTGGACCGACTATACGGGAATCGACCCCGAGAGCAATCTGACCGGACAGACGCTGGGACGCGGGTTGGAGTACTTCAACCACCCGCAGGCGCGCACCTTCGTGTTCGCCCTGACCTTCAACCGTTAGCAGGGAGGCGACGATGACGATCAGACCGCTGTCGATGCGCCGCGCCCTGTGCGCGGCGGTCCTGGTGGCGTCGGTGAGTGCGTGCGAGTTCCTCGACCCGATCACCGAGAACCCCAACACGGTGCCCGTGGCCACCCTGGATCAGCTGCTCGTATCCACTACGGTCAACACTTTCGACTTCAATCTCGGACAGCCGGGCCAGATCTGGATGCAACAGATAGACGAGACGGCGGCCTTTAGCGGCTGGTCCACGTATGAACTCCTACAACTCGATGCCGTATTTGAGTACTGGATTGTGTACACGGGTCTGGGCGGCTCAGGCAGTGGAAAGTCCGGGGGAGGCGGTCTCAACGATGTGCGGACCGGCATCGAGCAGGCAGAGGCGCTGGGTCGCCGGACGTACGCCGGGATCTTCAAGGTGTACGAGGCCTACCTCGTGGGGATCGCGGCGAGCCTCTGGGGTGACGTGGCCTACTCCGAGGCGGTGACCCCCGGGGTGCAGCAGCCCGTGCTGGACCCGCAGCGGGACGTGTATGACGCGCTGTTCGTGGTGCTCGACGAGGCGATCGCCGATCTCCAGAGTGGGGAGGGGGCCAACCCGGGGGCGGTGGACCTGGTGTTCGGCGGCGATGCCGCCAGGTGGGTAGCCGTGGCGCACTCGATCAAGGCGCGGCATCACCTGCATTGGGTGGAGCGGGACGGCGGCACGACCCGGTACACGGCCGCGCTGACCGAGGCCCAGCAGGGCATCCGCGACGCCCTCGGTGACTGGGTGGCCCCCCACGAGGACACGCCCGACGAGAATAACACGTGGTGGAATTGGGGAGGAGGAACCCGGTGGGTGGCGGGTGAGTACCTGGTGGAGTTGCTCAAGGCCCGTTCCGACCCGCGACTGCCGTACTACTTCAGCGAGGGGGAC
>JBDGXT010000274.1:0-3044 GCA_039584455.1 Gemmatimonadota bacterium | reverse complement strand
TGGCCACCCGGCCGGAGAAGAAGATGGGGGAGGATGCGGCGTGGGAGGTGGCGGAGCAGGCACTCCATCGGGCGCTCAAGCGGCTCGGCCTGACCTACGGGATCGACGAGGGCGGCGGTGCCTTCTACGGCCCGAAGATCGACATCAAGCTGCGGGACGCCATCGGTCGGGAGTGGCAGTCGACCGGTCATGATTCACCGGGCCATCCTCGGGACCCTCGAGCGCTTCGTGGGCTGCCTCATCGAGCACTTCGCCGGCGCGTTTCCGGTGTGGCTCGCGCCGGAGCAGGTGCGGGTCCTCCCCATCACCGAGGATCAGGCAGAGACCGCGCACACCATCGAGGCCGCGCTGCGCGACGCCGGCATCCGCTCCAGCGTGGACGACCGCAACGACACGCTCAACTACCGGGTGCGCGACGGCGAGATGATGAAGGTTCCCTACCTCGTGGTCGTGGGGAAGCGGGAGGTGGAGCAGGGCACCGTGGCCGTGCGCGCCCGCGGGGCGCAGAAGAAGCAGGAGGTCATGTCCGCCGAGGAGTTCCGGGAGCGGGTAGTCGAGAAGATCCGCACCAGGGCCTTGGAGGTCTGACCCGAGGTTGAGAGCCGTCGTACCCACCGTTAAACTCCAAACGACCAAATAGTTACGCCTCGAAACAGTTACAATGGGCGTCGGGATTGGCGGGTGAGACGGGAGGGTTGAACGTGTCCAAGAAAGAGACGACTCCAGTCATCGTCGGTGCCGTGAGGACGCCGGTGGGCCGGTATCTGGGCGGATTGGCCTCGTTGGGAGCGCCGCAGCTGGGCGCGATCGCGGTGCGCGAGGCCATCAGTCGCGCGGGAATCGACGGCAGCGCCATCGACGAGGTGATCATGGGGCAGGTCGTCCAGGGCGGCTCGGGGCAGGCCCCGGCCCGGCAGGCGGCCATTCATGGCGGCGTGCCCGATGAGGTGCCGGCGCTGACGATCAACAAGGTCTGCGGCTCCGGCCTCAAGGCGGTGATGCTGGCGTCCCAGGCCATACGCGCCGGCGACGCGCAGTGCATCGTTGCGGGCGGCCAGGAATCGATGTCCATGGCGCCGCACTACATCTACGGGATGAGGGGCGGCATCAAGTACGGTAATCAACAGCTGGTGGACGCCGTGCAGTACGACGGCCTGTGGTGCTCGTTCGGTGACAACGTGATGGGCAGCTACGCCGAGTACACTGCCGAGAAGGCGGGCGTGACCCGCGAGGAGCAGGACGAGTACGCGTACAACAGCCACATGAAAGCCGTGGCGGCCCAGGAGGGTGGCAAGTTCGCGGCCGAGATCGTGCCGGTGGAGATCAAGGGCCGCAAGGGCAAGGTCACGGTGGTCGACACCGACGAGGGTCCGCGCAAGGACACCTCGATCGAAGCCCTCGGAAAGCTGCGACCCGCCTTCCAGAAGGTGGGATCGGTCACCGCGGGGAACGCTCCCGGCCTGAACGACGGCGGCAGCGCCATCGTGGTGACGTCGCAGACCTTTGCCGAGGCCCACGGCCTCGAGGTGATCGCCCGAGTGACCGGATACGCCACCGGCGGCGGACCGCCGAAGGAGCTGTTTTTCGCTCCCATCAAGGCGGTGCAGACCCTGATGGAGAAGACCAAGGTGGACATCGGGTCGTATGACCTGATCGAGGCCAATGAGGCGTTTGCCGTCCAGGCCATCGCCGACGGACGCGGACTGGGCTGGGATTGGGACCGCGTCAACGTGCATGGTGGGGCGGTCGCGCTCGGACATCCCATCGGCGCCAGCGGGGCACGCATTCTCACGACCCTGCTGTACGCGATGCGGGATCGCGACGCGGGCATGGGGCTTGCGACGCTGTGTCTGGGTGGCGGCAACGCGGTTGCACTCAGCGTGGAGCGAGCTGCATGAGCCAGAGCCGAACTGCCGATCTCACGATGAGCCCGTCCGCCGTGGTACGACGGGCCTTCGCGATTCTCGCGGGCGCCATTCTGGTTGCCCTGAGTGCCCAGTTGGCGATACCGCTGCCGGGTACGCCGGTGCCCGTCACCCTGCAGGTGCCGGCGGTGTTGATCGTGGGTGGTCTCCTGGGACCGCGTCTCGGCGCCGCGAGCATGGTGGCGTACCTGCTGCTGGGCGCCGCCGGGGTTCCGGTGTTTGCCCCCTTGGGGGCACCTGGGGTCGCGCGGTTGTTCGGCCCCACGGGAGGATATCTGCTGGCGTACCCGCTGGCGGCGGCAGCCGTAGGCCGCGTGGTGGGCGACGCGCGGTCGTGGACGCGGTTGGGATTGGGGATGCTGGTTGGGGTCGCGGTGATCCACCTCGGTGGCATCGCGCAGTTGGCCATCTTGAGCGGAGACGTGCGGACCGCCATCGTGTGGGGGTCGCTGCCGTTCCTGCTCTTGGATCTGCTCAAGGTAATCATCGCCGGACTGATCATCCGGCGATTCGCATCGACGACGCGCGCGCTCCTTTAGGGCGCGCGTCGTGTTTCGGGCCCTTGCCGCGCTGTTTGGCTACTACCTCGCGGTGGCCATGATCGCGGTGCCGTTGAGTCTCGCGGTCCCCCCTGCGTGGGAGGCCGGGCCGTTCGGGATCGCTGCGCAGACGATCCCGCTCGTGGCGGGGGCCTTGTTCGTGAATGCGCTCCTGGTGCGCCAGCGGTTGGCGGACTGGGAGATGTTGGGGTGGCGTGGGCCGCCCCGTGACTCCCGCGCCTTGGCGCGGGGGCTGGGCATTGGGCTCGTGATGGCGCTGGGCGCGCTCCTGTTCGCGGTGCTGTTCGGGAGCGCCGGGCTCGAGTTCACGGGCGGTCCGCTCACGGCCTTTCTCGCGGTGGCGCTGCCGGTGCTGGTGGGATTGGCGGTGGCCGCGCTGGCGGAGGAGCTGCTGTTCCGCGGCTTCCCGTTGGCCCGTCTTACGAAGGTGGCGGGGAAGGTAGGCGCGAGCGTGGCGCTGGCGGTGATCTTCGCCGCGGCGCACCTCGGCAACCCCGAGGCGACGCCGATGGGTCTCGTGAACATCGGGCTGGCGTCGCTGGTGCTGAGCGCCGCGTTC
>JBDGXT010000273.1:0-4587 GCA_039584455.1 Gemmatimonadota bacterium | reverse complement strand
ACCGTCGTGTACAGGTGGTAGTCGTGCAGTTGGGTGACGCCCACCGAGATCGCACCCAGTTTGAGTGTCCAGCGTTTGAGGAAGCGCGTGACCGAGTGGCTATCGCAGTCAACGCGCTCTCGCGCCGGGAGTCCGTCCACGTACGGTCGCAGCTTCTCGATGGTCCAGAAGCTGGCGTCGGCCGCCGGAAAGGCGAACGGGTGAAAGGCGCTCGATCCCTTCGCCAGCAGGCCCGGTTCTGCCCGGAAGGCGTCGTCCGGCGCCTGCTTCTCGGGCCGCTCCCGATAGTACTCTGCGAACCGCTCCGTCCCCGGCTCCAGCAGCCGGCGGGAGAACATGATGTCGCGCTCGTCGATGCGTGACGTGGGGGTGTCGTCCTCGAGCCGGAGGGCACCCCCCAGCGGGAGCAGCCACACCAGCAGCCCTAGAGCGGCCGTACCGAGCAGCCCTATGGCCGCCAGTGCATTCGCCGGGAAGCTGAGTACTCCCACGAGCACGTAGGGCAGAGGAGCCACCACGGCGGACAGGAAGAACAATGCGGCGGCGCGAGGCTCACCCTCCCGCCACGAGGTTGTCGCGGCGTAGAGGCAGAATCCGAAGAGCGCCACGCCCACGCCAAGTGTGAGCAGGTCCAATGGCGACATGTCAGGGGATAAACTTCGCTTCCGCTGGGCGATGTGCAACCGAAGCCCTCTCGATTCGCAGCGGGAACCCCTGCCTCTCCTCGTTTGTACCAATCGCGGAGGATGTGAGAATCGTGAGCTCTCACTGGGGAGGGACCGTGCGCAGACTGCTGCTGGGAATCATCTTGCTCGGCCTCACGGCCGCCGTCACCTCGCCCGCCGCCGCCCAGGTCGCGATCGGCGCCAAGGGTGGCATCAACTTCTCCGATGTCTCCGCGACGGACAACGGGGTGAGCGTCGAGCCGCCCTTCGAGTCGAGAACCGGGCTGCTCGTGGGCGCCAGTGTGGGTGTGAACCTCACACCGTGGCTCGCCTTGCAGCTCGAGGGCCGCTACTCGCAGGAAGGGACGCAACAGGAGGAAGCCGGGGTGAACATCCTGCTGCGGCTGTCCTACGTCGATGTCCCGCTCATCGCGAAGTTCATCATCCCGACGACGGGCGGTCCGGTATCGCCCTACGTCTACGCCGGGGGGATCATCGGGTTCGAGGTGGCGTGCGGCGTGCACGCCGAGGCGCCGGCGCTGGATCTGGCGCTGGACCTGGACTGCGATGAGGAGGGCGTCACTCGCGAGAAGACCGACTATGGGCTCGTGTTCGGTGCCGGCACCGACGTCCGGGTCGGCCCGGGGGCGTTCACGTTGGACCTGGAGTACGCGTTGGGACTGCGGAACCTTTCGCCGGATCCCGGTAGCGAGGCGCACTCCAGGGTGTTCTCGGTCGCGGCGGGCTACCGGGTGTTCGTCGGGGGGCTGTAGGTCGATCGGCCCATCGAGCCCGGCTGGTTCTGGCGCCAGGCCTCCTCTCGGAGGCCTGGCGCTTTCTTGGTCAGGCGGGGCGCATAGCCGCGCCGTTCCACGCGCCCTATGTTAGACTCGCCCTCGACCGAGGTGCAGCTTGGCCGACAGTCTCGAGCGTCTGCAGGAAGTCCTCGCCGACCGCTACCGCATCGAAGGCACGCTGGGCGCGGGAGGCATGGCCACCGTGTACCTGGCGTACGACGTGCGCCATGAGCGGAAGGTCGCGCTCAAGGTGCTGCGGCCCGAGCTCTCGTCCGCGGTCGGCCCCGATCGGTTCCAGCAGGAGATCAGGACCGTCGCGCGGCTCACCCACCCGCACATCCTGCCGCTGCATGATTCGGGAGAAGCCGGTGGGCTGCTCTTCTACGTGATGCCGTACGTTCAGGGGGAGACCCTGCGGGATCGGTTGAACCGGGAGGCGCAACTGCCGCTGGACGAGGCGCTGGAGATCACCAGCGAGGTGGCGGACGCGCTCAGCTACGCCCACAGCCAGGGTGTAGTGCACCGCGACATCAAGCCCGAGAACATCCTGCTCGAGGAGGGACACGCCGTCGTGGCGGACTTCGGCGTAGCCCGAGCCATCTCTGCGGTTGGCGCCGATCGCCTCACGGACACCGGGCTCGCGGTGGGCACCCCGTCATACATGAGCCCGGAGCAGGCGAGCGGCAGCGAGCTGATCGACGGTCGCAGCGACGTGTTCTCGCTCGCCTGCGTGCTGTACGAGATGCTGGCCGGGGAGCCGCCGCACACCGGGATCACGCCGCAGGCCATCCTGGCACGCCAGCTCTCGGGTGAGATCCCCTCCCTGCAGCCCGTGCGGACGACTGTGGGGCCCGAGCTGGACGATGCCGTCAAGCGGGCCCTCGCTCCCGCTCCGGCCGACCGGTACGCCACCGCGACCGAGTTCGTGGAGGTGCTCCGTGGGCACCGGGCGCCGCGCCGGCGCCGCCGGTCCAGCATCGTGGTGGCCATCTCCCGCCGGCAGCTCCGCAAGGGGTTGATAGTCGCCGCGATCGTGGCGGCGGTGATTGCCGTCGCCGCGGTCGTTCGCGTGGTGCTCTCCGTGCGCGATGCCAGAGCGGGGGAGCGCCCGGTCACGCTCGCCGTGTATCCGTTCCGCGCCACCGGGCCTGAGGCCGGTTCCCTGGGGGAGGGAGTCGCCGATCTCCTGGCGGCTGCGGTGGACGGCACGCTGGGAATGGCGGTGTCCGATCCCGCGGGGCTGTGGCGACCGCTCAGGGAGAGTGGTGCGGACCTCTATCGCGTGCCGGGCCTGGACGAGGGAGTGCAGCTGACGCGGGAAGTCGGGGCGCCGGCGATGGTGCTCGGTGCACTCACCGCCGTGGGAGGGCGCTTCGACATCAATGCGCGCGTGTATGACGCGGATGGCACGCTGCGTGCCACGCTGCGAGCAGCCGCTCCCGCCGAAAGCCTGCCGCATGCCGTGAACCGGCTCGCCATTGGCGTGGTGGCCGAGCTGTGGGAGCGGGATACGCTGCCCACGGTCCCGGTCATCGAGAACTTCGCCACGCAATCCATCGATGCCCTGCAGGCCTATCTCGAGGGCAAGAGCCTCAAGCGACAGGGGCTGTACGAGCAGGCGCAAGCGGCCCTGGAGCGGGCCATCCAGCTGGACTCGACGTTCGCGCTGGCCTACATGGAGCTGTTCGACGTGCGCTCGTGGGTGCTGTTCCTGAACGCGCAGCCGTTTGTGGGACTGCGTCAGATCATCGACCAGGCGATGAAGTACCGTGATCGTCTGACGGCCCGGAACCGGATGCGGGTCGAGGCCATGCTCGCGTTGGACGAGACCGATGGCGTGCGGGCGGCATCCCTGCTCGAGCGGATCCTCGAGATTGACTCGGTGGATGTGGACGCGCTCCACATGGTGGCGTTCACCTACCGGCGCGACGGCTGGCAGATGATGAGAGGGCTGGGCGAGATCACCAGGACGTACGACGAGGTCCTCGCCGTGGATCCGACGTCGGCCGTCGCCCACGCCGTGCGAGCCGAGCTTGCCATGCTGCAGGGCGATCCCGCCACGGTTGGGGAAGAGTTGGAGGTGTTGAGTGAGGCGGCGACGGGGAGTGCCTTTGTGCGGGGCCGGCTGGGTGCGTACGCCGTTGTCAGGGCGGAACCCTCCGCTCGCCCCGCCATGCTTCGGGAGCTCGCCGCGGCGCCCGCCCCGGAAGTGTTCACTTCCCTGCGAGACCTGCGTATCATGCGCCCCCAGCTGGCGGAACAGCTCCTTGGTGAGCTGCTCGTCGACACCATGCCGGTGTTCCACCGGCGTGTGGGGACCGGTGGGCGCGCGCAGCTCTGGTTCGCCCAGGGGCGCGTCGCCGGGAACGACTCACTGGTCCGGGCCGGCGAGCTCGACGTGATCCGGCCGGCGGTGAACCGGTTCGTCGTCGCGACGCGGTTGGCCGGGGTGGGAGACTCTGCTGCCACGGCGCGGGCGGTCGAGGAGCTCGCTGCCTACGCGCCGCTGGAGTCGCTGACGTCGGACGATCTCAAGCCCGACGCGTGGGCGGTGGCCTGGACGCTCGCGGCGTACCACGCAGCAGCCGGGGATACGGCGACGGCGAGGCAGTGGCAGCGAGGCATCGAGTCCATGGCGGCCGGTGACACGCCGTGGGATTGGCGTAGATCGTTGAGCGCGGACATCGATGCGCGCCTGGCCGCACGTCGCGGTGATCTCGAGGGCGCCGAATTGGAGGCGCGGCGGGCGTATGACCTGTGGCAGATCCACTCGGCGAGCGCGCTAGAGACCGATCCCGATCCCGCGATGCGGTGATCCTGCGGGCCAACGGACGGCTGGAACAGGCCGAGTGGCTGTACCGGTCACTCTGTCCGCCGTACACGTGGTACGGCTTCCATACGGCCAGGGCGGCGCTCGAGCTGGCTGATATCCTGCGGAACCGGGGCGAGCGCGAGGAGGCGGTCCGCTTCTACCAGATGGCCGAGCGTCTGTGGGAGCGCGGCGAGCCGGAGGTCGTGGGATCCTGGCTCGCCAGGGTGCGGGATGGGCTACGGGCGCTGGGTGCAGGGTAGTGCGGCACCCGGGTGATCAGTTGGGCGCGGCCGGGAGGGCGGCGGGGATGATG
>JBDGXT010000272.1:0-2886 GCA_039584455.1 Gemmatimonadota bacterium | reverse complement strand
CGGGCTCACCAAGGGACTGTTCGAGTGGCTGCGCAAGGCGCCGTGGGGTGATCCGGGGTTCAGCTCCCTCGTCTTCTCGGTCATTCTCTTCGGGTTCGTGGGCGGCATCACGGGTGTCACCTTCGGGACGGAACAGATCAACATCATCGCCCACAACACGTTGCGGGTGCCGGGGCACTTCCACGCCGCGGTGGTGGCCGGGACCACGACGGCGTTCATGGGCGTGACCTACTACGTGATCCCCCTGATCTTCCGCAAGCAGATCGCGTTCTGGCCCCTGGCGCGGGTGCAGCCGTACCTGTTCGCTGCGGGGATGCTGATCTTCACGGTCAGCATGACGTTTGCCGGGACGTTCGGTGTGCCGCGGCGGCACTGGGACATCACCTTCTCGCAGGCGCCGTTCGACCTGCAGTTCTCGCCGGCGGTGGATCTGCTGTTGGCGGTCATGGCCATCGGCGGGCTGCTCGCGGCGGCGGGTGGGGCCATCTACATCATCGTCACCGTATGGTCGGTGTTCCTCGGAAAGCCTCTCGAGGCGGGAGCGCAGCCGCCCGGGGTGGCCAACCCTCCGGGGCCGATACCAACCGGGCACGGCGGTGACGACCGTACCCTCAAGGCGCCAGGTACGATGGTGATGGTGTTCGTGTTCCTGGCGGTGTTCGTGCTGTACTACTTCGTGAACTGGAAGCTGCTGTCTGCCGTTTGGCAGGTCGGCTGACCGAAAGGTGCGCCCACAGGGATCTGCTCCCTTCGTCGCCTTCGGCGTCATCGCGGCCATCACGGCCGCGTGGTGGGCGCTTGCTCTCTGGCCGCTCGCCGCGGATACCCCGGAGTGGGTGTACCGCGCGCGGGCGGTCTGTTTCGGTACGCGTCCCGACGGGCTGCCCGACGCCTCGGGCTGGACCGCGCTGATTCTCCAGCCGGTCATCATGTTCGGGATGTTGACGTTCATCTGGGGTTCGGCGCTTACGGAAGCCGTGTCCGGCGCGGCGCGCAGCACGCGGGGTCGTGTGCTACTGGGTGCGCTCGCGATGGTGCCGCTGGTTGGAGGCGGGGTGGTGGGACTCCGGGTTTCCGGCGCCACTCAGTCGTTGCCCCCGGTGGGCGCGGGCCCGCCACCCGCCGATTACCCGCGGCTCGACCGCGACGCCCCCGCGTTGGGAATGCTGGACCAGTACGGGGACAGCCTCACGTTGGCGCACCTGTCGGGTCGCTCGTTCTTCGTGACCTTCGCCTTCGCCCACTGCGAGACGGTCTGTCCGATGGTGGTCCACGACGTGCGGCAGGCACGGAGGCAACTCGGGGCCGAGGCACCACCTCTGATCGTGATCACGCTCGATCCGTGGCGCGACGTGCCCAGTCGGCTCGGTGCCATCGCGCGCCAATGGGAACTCGAGGGAGACGAGCACGTGCTGAGCGGGAGCGTCGCGGCGGTCGAGGCGGCGCTGGACGCCTGGCGCATTGCGCGCTCCCGGAATGAGGACACGGGAGACATCGTGCACCCGCGCGTCGTCTACCTGGTGGATGAAGCGGGCACCATCGCGTACGTGACGTCCGGCGGGGTCGAGGTGCTCGTCGACCTCGCGACCAGGCTCTGAGATGCGCGCGCTGTTCGAGCTCACCAAGCCCAAGATCACGCGTCTCGTGCTCATCGCGACGGCGGCCGGGTTCTACCTGGGGGCGCGGGGACGCATCGACGTGCTGCTCTTCGTGCACGCCCTGATCGGTACCGCGCTGGTCGCCAGCGGCACCAACGCTCTGAATCAGTGGTGGGAGCGGGATGTCGATGGGTTGATGCAGCGCACCCGGAGCCGCCCGCTACCCTCGGGCCGCCTGCGGCCGGGGATGGCGTTGGGGTTCGGCTGTGCGATGGTCGTGGTGGGGTCGCTCTATCTCGCGGCGCTCGTCAACGGCCTCACCGCGCTCCTGGCCGCTTTCACCGCCACGAGCTACGTGTTCCTCTACACCCCGCTCAAGCGTCGGACCTGGCACGCCACACTGGTGGGGGCAGTGCCCGGCGCCCTCCCGATCATGGGAGGGTGGACGGCCGCGGGCGGCGCGCTGGTTCCCGCGGCGTGGGTGCTGTTCGGGATTCTGTTCCTGTGGCAGATCCCGCACTTCCTGGCGCTGGCCTGGATGTACCGTGAGGACTATCAGCGCGGCGGTTTCGTGACGTTGAGCGGCCTGGATCCCACCGGTAAGCTCACGGGAACGCACAGCGCGGCCTATGCCCTGCTACTCGTGCCCGTGAGTGCGCTGCCGACGCTCATTGGGCTCACGGGCACGGTGTACCTGGTGAGCGCGCTGATCCTCGGTGCGGGGTTCGCCGCCTACGGGACGCGATTGGCGCTGAGACCGTCGACGGCGGGTGCCCGGAGGCTGTTTCTCGCGTCGGTGGCATATCTCCCGGTGCTGCTGTTGCTGATGGTTCTGGACAAGGCGCCCGTGTAGCCGGCGACATCTCCAGCCTTGTCAGCGACCGACTCGTCATGGTAATGGCGAGTCGGTCGTTCGGTTTTCTCCCCCGCGACAGGTGAATCCAACGCGGTGTCTGCCGTGTAGTAGGAGCGTATAGTAGGAAGAACCGGGTTGGCGGCTCGAGCTTACGGGGCGGTAGATCGCGGGAGGACACGATGCGCAAGCTGAGTCGACGGGAGTTCGTGCATCTCACGGCCGTGGCGCTGGGCGGCGTCGCCGCGAGCGGCTGTTCAGGCGGAACCACGGAGCCCTCGGGCCCGGGCGGGCCCTCCGAGCCACCGCCGCCCCCACCTCCACCCTGGAATCCTCCGGGGCCCAACGATCCCATCATCCCGGTCTCGGCAGTGCAGGGCACCGATCTCGCCGGCATGACGGAGGACGCCCTGAACCGGCTGGGCGGCATCGGCG
>JBDGXT010000271.1:0-2891 GCA_039584455.1 Gemmatimonadota bacterium | reverse complement strand
GTGATCTCCGCCATGGAGCACCACTCGAACATCGTGCCCTGGCAGATCGTGTGTGAGGCGACGCGGGCCCGTTTGCGGGTCGTTCCGATGACGGACGACGGCGAGCTCGAGGTGGACGAGTACGAGAAGCTCCTCAACACGAAGACGAAGCTCGTGGCGCTGGTGCACGTCTCGAACTCTCTCGGCACGATCAATCCCGTCAAGGAGATGGTCGCCATCGCCCACGGCCACAACATCCCGGTGTTGGTGGATGGTGCGCAGGCGGCACCGCACATGGCGGTGGACGTGCAGGACCTCGACTGTGATTTCTATGCCATTTCGGGTCACAAGATGTTCGGCCCAACGGGGATCGGTGTCTTGTACGGCAAGGCCGAGCTGCTCAACGCGATGCCGCCGTATCAAGGGGGTGGCGAGATGATCCGCTCGGTGTGCTTCGACAAGACGACGTACGCGCCCTTACCGGCGAAGTTCGAGGCGGGGACCCCCAACATCGCCGGGGCGATCGGGCTGGGTGCCGCCGTGGACTATCTCAACGGGATGTCGTGGGAGGCGATCCGCGCCCACGAGAGCGACCTACTGCGGTATGCGACGGAGTCGCTCGAGGCGATCCCCGGGCTGCACGTGCTCGGCACAGCGCAGAACAAGGCGAGCGTGGTGTCGTTCGTGCTCGATGCCGTACACGCACACGACATTGGCACGATCCTGGACAAGGAGGGTGTCGCCGTTCGGACGGGCCACCACTGTACGCAGCCTGTGATGGAGCGACTCGGAGTGCCCGCGACCGCGCGGGCGTCCTTCGCGTTCTACAACACGCGGGACGAGGTGGATCGACTGGTCAGGGCCGTCCATCGTGTCCACGAGGTGTTCGGCTGATGGCCGATCTCAGGGATCTCTATCAACAAATAGTCCTCGATCACAATCGTGCCCCGCGAAACTTCAAGAAGATTCCCGACGCCAGCCACAGCGCGGAAGGCACCAACCCCCTTTGCGGTGATGAGATCACGCTGTACGTGACCGTGGACGGTGACGTCATCAAGGACGTCGGCTTCCAGGGCAAGGGCTGCGCCATCTCACAGGCATCGGCTTCCCTCATGACCTCGTCGGTCAAAGGAAGGACCACGGAAGAAGCGGAAGCGCTGTTCCGGGCCTTCCACGACATGGTGACCGGCGGCCCGGATGCTCCGGCCGACAGCACGGAGCTGGGCAAGCTCGCCGCCCTGGCCGGAGTCAAGCGGTTCCCTGCCCGCGTGAAGTGTGCGAACCTTCCCTGGCACACATTGCACGCCGCCCTCACCGGCTCGGAGGAACCAGCCTCCACCGAGTGAGTGCGGTGGTCTCACGGACCTCGCACCCCTCCAAGGAGTGTTGCGGTGACTGAGCCGGGCTTCGAGCGCGTTGCGTTGCTGGGTGACCTGCCTGAGGGCACTCCCGTGGCGGTTGAGTTCTCCACCGGGGAGGGCCTTTGTCTGGTTCGGGTGAAGGGCGAGGTGTTCGCGTTTCAGGACCGCTGCAGTCATGCAGACTTCCCCTTGAGCGACGGCGAGATGGTCGATGACCACGCCATCGAGTGCTCGCTCCATGGGGCGCAATTCGACGTGCGAACTGGCGAGGCCATCGAGGCGCCGGCCGCCGAGAGTCTCTCGCTGTACGAGGTAAAGTTGGTGGACGGTGAGGTCCTCGTGCGGCGCGGGCAGCCGTGAAGCCACCGCATACCCTCCGCAGAGATCTTGGATTGCTCGATGCCGTAGGCATTGGGATCGGGGCGATCGTGGGGGGCGGGATATTCGTCGTGAGCGGCATCGGCGCCGAGGTTGCCGGACCTGCGCTGCTGGTCGCGCTCCTGCTCGCCGGCACCGCGGCCACGGCGAACGCGCTCAGCTCGGCGCAGCTCGCGGCCACGTATCCGATGGCAGGGGGCACGTACGAGTACGGGTATCGGGTGTTGAGCCCAACCGCAGGCTACGCGGCCGGATGGATGTTCCTTGCCAGCAAGACGGCCGCGGCCGGCACCGTCGCCCTCGGCCTGAGCGCCTACCTGGATGCGTTGCTGCCGGGGGTGCCACCCCGTGCCGTCGCGGTCGTGGCGGTGCTCGGCTTTACGGTGCTGAACTACTTTGGCGTGCGAAAGTCGAGCCGTCTGAACCTGGCAATCGTAGCGGTGTCGCTCGGCGTGTTGGCGACGTTCGTCGTTCTCGGAGTAGGTGCGTTCCAGCCGGTGCGGCTGCACCCGTTCGCGCCCGCTGGCTGGCGCGGAATGCTCAGCGGGGCCGCCATCATGTTCTTCGCCTACACCGGGTATGCCCGTATTGCCACACTCGGGGAGGAGATACACGATCCCCGCCGCACCATTCCCCGCGCCATTGTCCTGACGCTCGTGGCAACGGGGTTGCTGTACGTGGCGGTGGTGCTCGTGGCGCTGGGTGCCGTTGGAGCCGACGGCATGGCGGCCTCCGGAGCGCCGCTCCTGGCCGCCGCATCGAGCTTCGACCAAGGGTGGGCAGCCACGATGATCGCTGTGGGGGCCGTCGTCGCGATGCTCGGCGTGATGCTGTCTCAGATCCTCGGGCTGAGTCGCATGGCCTTTGCCATGGCACGGCGCGGTGATCTGCCCCGTTGGCTCGAACGGGTGCATCCGGATTACGGGACACCCAACCGGGCGATCCTGCTCGTTGGGGCTGTGGCGGCGCTCGTCGCCGCGACCGGTACCCTGCGAGGGGTGGCCACGGCGGCGGCATTCACGATCCTCGTGTACTACGGTATCGCGAACCTCGCGGCCCTCAGAATGCCCGCGAAGGACAAACTGTATCCGAATGTGGTGCCCGGGGTGGGGATGGTCGCCTGCGTGGTGCTAGCGGCTTCGCTCGACCTGTGGACGATTGTGGTTGGCTGCG
>JBDGXT010000270.1:0-2892 GCA_039584455.1 Gemmatimonadota bacterium | reverse complement strand
CGGCGCAGGACGCGCCCGCCGGCCGTTTCCACGTCTCGGACACACTTCCCGTCGATCCCGACGTCACGGTCGGGCGGCTGGAGAACGGGCTGCGCTATTTCATTCGTGTGAACCAGCGTCCGGAGCAACGTGCGGAGCTGCGCCTGATCGTGAACGCGGGGTCGGTGCTCGAGGACGATGACCAGCTGGGCCTGGCCCACTTCGTCGAGCACATGGCCTTCAACGGCACGGAGCACTATCCCAAGCAGGCGCTGGTGGACTACCTCGAGCGCATCGGGATGCAGTTCGGCCCCGACGTGAACGCGTACACGAGCTTCGACGAGACCGTGTACATGCTCACCGTCCCCACCGACAGCGCGGCGATTCTGCGGCAGGCCTTTCAGGTTCTGGAGGATTGGGCGCACCTCCAGACGTTCGACTCCACCGAGATCGAGCTCGAGCGCGGCGTGGTGCTGGAGGAGTGGCGCCTGGGTCGCGGCGCTGCGGCCCGTATGCGAGATGAGCAATTCCCGGTGCTGTTCCAGGGATCGCGCTACGCGAAGCGGCTCCCAATCGGGACGCCGGAGATCCTGGAGACGTTCGAGCACGAGGCCCTCGAGCGGTTCTATCGCGACTGGTACCGCCCCGACCTGATGGCCGTGGTAGCCGTGGGCGACTTCGATGCGGAGACTGTGGAATCGTTGATCCGCCGGCACTTCGGTGGCCTGCGGTCTCCGGCGGCCGCTCGACCGCGGCGATTGGGCGAGGTGCCCGACCACGACGAGCCGCTGTTCTCGGTGGCGACGGACGAGGAGGCGACCGGCACTCGGGTGACGCTCTACTTCAAGCAGCCGGTCCGGTCGCAGGGGATGGTCGGCGACTACCGACGCAGCATCGTCGAGATCCTCTATAGTGCGATGCTCAACCGGAGGCTGTTCGAGTTGAGCCAGCAGCCGGACGCCCCCTATCTCCGTGCCGGCTCGGGGCAGGGCCGCATCGTGCGGTCCAAGGAGGTCTACCTCCTTGGAGCCGCGGTGCGGGAGGACGGGGTCACCGATGGGCTCGAAGCGCTGCTCACAGAGGCCGCGCGTGTCGCCCAGCATGGGTTCACCGCGTCAGAGCTCGCCCGGATCAAGGTCGAGTACGTCCGCGGGATGGAGCGGGTGTTTGCGGAACGGGACAAGACCGAGTCGCAAGCGTACGCGGCGGAATACACCCGAGCGTTCCTGGAAGGGGAGCCGTTCCCGGGCGTCGCGGTGGAATTCGAGCTCACGCAGGAGCTGGTCCCGACGGTCGAGGTGCATGAGGTGAACCGGCTCGCTCGGGAGTGGGTCACCGACGGCAACCGGGTGGTGCTGGTCAACGGGCCGCGGAAGGAAGGGCTCGCGATGCCTGATGAGGCTGCGCTGGAAGCGGTGTTCGCCACGGTGGCGGCCAAGGACGTCGCGCCCTACGTGGATGAGGTGGCGGACGCTCCACTCGTGTCTCAGCCTCCCCACCCAGGGGTGGTGATTCAGGCAGAGGAGATCGAAGAGCTGGACGTCACCGTGTGGGAGCTCGCCAATGGCGTGCGGGTGATCCTCAAGCCCACCGACTTCAAGGACGATCAGATCCTGCTCGACTCCTGGAGCCCCGGCGGCACCTCCCTGGCCCCCGACGCGGATCACGTCGCCGCGATGACGGCGGCGTGGGTGATCCAGCGGGGCGGCGTGGGCGAATTCAGTCTGGTGGACCTGGAGAAGGTCCTGGCGGGGAAGGCGGTGGGAGTGAGCCCGTACATCTCGTCGCTGTACGAGGGTCTGTCGGGGAGTGTTTCCCCGCAGGACGTGGAGACGCTGTTCCAGCTCGTGTACCTCTACTTCACGGCTCCTCGCAAGGACCACGACGCGTACGTCGCGTTCCGGCAACAGGTTACGGAGGGACTCCGCAACCGGGCCGCCGACCCCGAGGGGGCGTTTCGCGACACCGTCGACGTGACCCTGTGGCAGCACCATCCGCGACGACGACCGGCGACCGTCGAGCTGTACGACGAGATGGACCTCGACAAGTCGGTCGAGTTCTATCGCGATCGCTTCGCGGACGCGAGCGACTTCACCTTCGTGCTCGTCGGGAATCTCGATCCGGATTCGCTGCGCCCGCTGGTGGAGACCTATCTCGGCGGCTTGCCCTCCGTCGGGCGCGTGGAGACGTGGCGGGACGTCGGGATCCGATACCCGTCGGGTGTGATTCGCAAGACGGTGCGGCGCGGCGTCGAGCCCCGCAGCAAGACGGTGCTGGCCTTCACCGGCAACTGGGAGTATGGCCGGCGCGACCAGTACGTGTTGCGGGCACTCGGTAGCGTGCTGGAGATCCGCCTGCGGGAGGTGCTGCGCGAGGCCCTGGGCGGCACCTACGGCGTCGGTGTGAGCAGCACCGGTGCGCGGCGCCCCAGCGAGCAGTTCTCGGTCAGCATCAGCTTCGGGTCGGATCCAGAGCGCGTCGAGGAACTGGTGGGCGTCGTCTTCCAGCAGATCGACAGCCTCAAGGCAGTTGGGCCCACCGAGGTCGAGGTCGAGAAGGTGCAGGAGATGCAGCGCCGGGCGAGGGAGACGGCGCTCAGGGAGAACGGGTTCTGGACGCAGATGCTGCTCAATCACGACCGGTTCGGCACCGACGCCCGCGAGATCCTGGCGTACGAGGACCTGGTGGCGGCGTTGAGCGTCGACCTGGTCCGGGAGGCGGCACGACGCTACCTGCGGCCCGACACCTACGTGCTGGTGACCCTCTACCCCGAAGCAGCCAACTGACCGACTCGGGCCTCGGCGCCCCCTGCGTGACGTATTATGATTGGGAGGCGGTGACGAGCGAGGTCATCATGGTCGAGACACGTCGGCCCGCCGTCGCGGGCATGTTCTACCCTGCCGATGCTGCAGA